>NZ_CP096889.1:0-32500 GCF_004124315.2 Bacillus cabrialesii
ATGGAAAATATATTAGACCTGTGGAATCAAGCACTTGCTCAAATCGAAAAAAAGTTGAGCAAACCGAGTTTTGAGACTTGGATGAAATCAACCAAAGCCCACTCACTGCAGGGAGATACACTGACGATCACGGCTCCTAATGAATTTGCCAGAGACTGGCTGGAGTCCAGATACTTGCATCTGATTGCAGATACTATATACGAATTAACCGGGGAAGAATTGAGCATTAAGTTTGTCATTCCTCAAAATCAGGATGCTGAAGACTTTATGCCAAAACCGCAAGTCAAAAAAGCGGTCAAAGAAGAGACGTCTGATTTTCCTCAAAATATGCTCAATCCAAAATATACTTTTGATACTTTTGTCATCGGATCTGGAAACCGATTCGCACACGCTGCATCTCTCGCAGTTGCGGAAGCACCCGCGAAAGCGTACAACCCTTTGTTTATCTATGGGGGCGTCGGCTTAGGGAAAACGCACTTAATGCATGCGATCGGCCATTATGTTATAGATCATAATCCTTCTGCCAAAGTGGTTTATCTGTCTTCTGAGAAATTTACAAACGAATTCATCAACTCTATTCGAGATAATAAAGCCGTCGATTTCCGCAATCGCTATCGAAATGTTGATGTGCTTTTGATAGATGATATTCAGTTTTTAGCGGGGAAAGAACAGACCCAGGAAGAATTTTTCCATACATTTAACACATTGCACGAAGAAAGCAAACAAATCGTCATCTCAAGTGACAGACCGCCAAAAGAAATTCCGACACTTGAAGACAGACTGCGTTCACGTTTTGAATGGGGCCTGATAACAGATATCACGCCGCCTGATTTGGAGACGAGAATTGCGATTTTAAGAAAAAAAGCCAAAGCGGAGGGTCTCGATATTCCGAACGAGGTTATGCTTTATATCGCAAATCAAATCGACAGCAATATTCGGGAACTTGAAGGAGCATTAATTAGAGTTGTCGCTTACTCATCTTTAATTAATAAAGATATTAATGCCGATCTGGCCGCTGAGGCGCTGAAAGATATTATTCCTTCTTCAAAACCGAAAGTCATTACGATAAAAGAAATTCAGAGGGTAGTAGGCCAGCAATTTAATATTAAACTCGAGGATTTCAAAGCAAAAAAACGGACTAAATCAGTAGCTTTCCCGCGTCAAATCGCCATGTACCTATCAAGGGAAATGACTGATTCCTCTCTTCCTAAAATCGGTGAAGAGTTTGGAGGCCGTGACCATACGACCGTTATTCATGCTCATGAAAAAATTTCAAAACTGCTGGCAGACGATGAACAGCTTCAGCAGCATGTAAAAGAAATTAAAGAACAGCTCAAATAGCAGGACCGGGGATTAATCGGGGAAAGTGTGAATAACTTTTCGGAAGTCATACACAGTCTGTCCACATGTGGATAGGCTGTGTTTCCTGTCTTTTTCACAACTTATCCACAAATCCACAAGCCCTACTATTACTTCTACTATTTTTTAAAAATATATATTAATACATTATCCGTTAGGAGGATAAAAATGAAATTCACGATTCAAAAAGATCGTCTTGTTGAAAGTGTCCAAGATGTATTAAAAGCAGTTTCATCCAGAACTACAATTCCGATTCTGACTGGTATTAAAATCGTTGCATCAGATGAGGGGGTATCCTTTACAGGAAGCGATTCCGATATTTCTATTGAATCCTTCATTCCAAAAGAAGAAGGAGATAAGGAAATCGTCACAATCGAACAGCCGGGAAGCATTGTTTTACAAGCCCGATTCTTTAGTGAGATTGTAAAAAAACTCCCGATGGCTACTGTGGAAATCGAAGTGCAAAATCAGTATTTAACGATTATCCGTTCTGGTAAAGCAGAATTTAATCTAAACGGGCTTGATGCTGATGAGTATCCTCACTTGCCGCAGATCGAAGAGCATCATGCGATTCAAATACCAACTGATTTGTTAAAAAATCTAATCAGACAGACAGTATTCGCGGTGTCCACCTCAGAAACACGCCCTATCTTGACAGGTGTAAACTGGAAAGTGGAGCAAAGTGAATTATTATGCACTGCGACGGATAGCCACCGTCTTGCTTTAAGAAAAGCGAAACTTGATATTCCGGAAGACAGATCTTATAACGTGGTGATTCCGGGAAAAAGCTTAACTGAACTCAGCAAGATTTTGGATGACAATCAGGAACTCGTAGATATCGTGATCACAGAAACCCAAGTTCTGTTTAAAGCGAAAAACGTTTTATTCTTCTCACGGCTTCTGGACGGAAATTATCCGGATACAACCAGCCTGATTCCGCAAGACAGCAAAACAGAAATCATTGTGAACACAAAAGAATTCCTTCAGGCGATTGATCGTGCATCCCTTTTAGCCAGAGAGGGACGCAATAACGTGGTCAAGCTATCTGCAAAACCGGCTGAATCCATTGAGATTTCTTCTAACTCACCTGAAATCGGAAAAGTTGTCGAAGCGATTCTTGCAGATCAAATTGAAGGTGAGGAATTAAATATCTCATTTAGTCCAAAATATATGTTGGATGCACTAAAGGTGCTTGAAGGAGCAGAAATACGCGTAAGCTTTACAGGTGCAATGAGACCTTTCTTAATTCGCACGCCGAATGATGAAACGATTGTACAGCTTATCCTTCCTGTCAGAACTTATTAATTCGATACACTGCTGCCGACCTGCTCGGCAGCTTTTCTATTCGGTATCTGCTCCGACAAGTTTTCCCTTTCCCTAATTCGTTTTTTTTTAGTACAATTAGATATTAGTGATATTTGAAAGAGGTCGATATAATGGCAAATCCGATTTCAATTGATACAGAGATGATTACACTCGGACAATTCTTGAAATTAGCCGATGTGATTCAGTCAGGCGGTATGGCAAAGTGGTTTTTAAGCGAGCATGAAGTGCTTGTGAACAGCGAGCCGGACAACCGCCGCGGCAGAAAGCTGTATGTTGGAGATGTGGTAGAGATTGAAGGATTTGGTTCATTTCAAGTCGTTAATTAAAGCGGGTGATACTGATTGTATATCCAGAACTTAGAACTGACATCTTACCGCAACTACGACCATGCCGAACTTCAATTTGAAAATAAAGTAAATGTGATCATCGGAGAAAACGCCCAGGGGAAAACAAACCTCATGGAGGCGATCTATGTCTTGTCCATGGCGAAATCGCACCGGACATCAAATGACAAAGAACTTATACGGTGGGACAAAGACTATGCTAAAATAGAGGGAAGAGTGATGAAGCAAAACGGGGCGATCCCGATGCAGCTCGTCATCTCCAAAAAGGGTAAAAAGGGCAAGGTCAATCATATTGAACAGCAAAAGCTCAGCCAGTATGTCGGGGCCCTCAACACCATCATGTTCGCGCCGGAAGATTTAAATCTTGTAAAGGGAAGCCCTCAAGTGAGAAGGCGGTTTCTTGACATGGAAATCGGACAGGTTTCCCCTGTTTACCTGTATGACCTTTCTCTTTACCAGAAAATCCTTTCTCAACGAAATCATTTTTTGAAGCAGCTGCAAACAAGAAAACAAACTGACAGAACGATGCTCGATGTTTTGACCGATCAGCTTGTAGAGGTTGCGGCAAAAGTCGTCGTAAAGCGCCTGCAGTTTACAGCACAGCTCGAGAAATGGGCGCAGCCTATCCATGCGGGCATCTCAAGAGGGCTAGAAGAGCTGACCCTGAAGTACCATACAGCTCTTGAGGTATCAGATCCTAAAGACTTGTCGAAAATAGGAGATAGCTATCAAGAAGCGTTTTCTAAATTAAGAGAAAAAGAAATTGATCGCGGTGTTACGCTGTCAGGGCCTCATCGTGACGATGTTCTTTTCTATGTGAACGGACGCGATGTGCAGACGTATGGTTCTCAAGGACAGCAGCGAACGACAGCATTGTCCCTTAAGCTGGCGGAGATTGACCTAATCCATGAAGAAATCGGAGAATATCCCATTTTACTATTGGATGATGTACTGAGTGAGCTGGATGATTATCGCCAGTCACACTTGCTTCATACGATCCAAGGCCGTGTACAAACGTTTGTCACAACGACAAGCGTTGATGGCATTGATCACGAAACCTTACGTCAAGCAGGAATGTTCCGTGTGCAAAACGGTGCGTTAGTGAAGTGAAGAAATGAGGTGGGCAATTGTATATTCATTTAGGTGATGACTTTGTGGTTTCAACACGAGATATTGTCGGCATTTTTGACTTTAAAGCCAACATGTCGCCTATTGTTGAAGAATTTCTGAAAAAACAGAAACACAAGGTGGTGCCTTCCGTAAACGGCACGCCCAAATCTATCGTAGTCACGGTTCAGAATATATATTACTCTCCCTTGTCTTCCAGCACATTAAAAAAACGTGCGCAATTTATGTTTGAAATAGATTCTTAGAAATTTTTTATCACGAATATATCGTTTAGAAAAGTGTAGGTGAATGACGTGGCTATGGAACAGCAGCAAAACAGTTATGATGAAAATCAGATACAGGTACTAGAAGGATTGGAAGCTGTTCGTAAAAGACCGGGGATGTATATCGGTTCAACAAACAGCAAAGGCCTTCACCACCTGGTATGGGAAATTGTCGACAATAGTATTGACGAAGCTCTCGCCGGTTATTGTACGGATATCAACATTCAAATTGAAAAAGACAACAGCATCACGGTGACAGATAATGGCCGCGGTATTCCAGTCGGTATTCAAGAAAAAATGGGCCGTCCTGCGGTAGAAGTCATTATGACAGTGCTTCACGCCGGAGGAAAATTTGACGGAAGCGGTTATAAAGTGTCCGGAGGATTACACGGTGTAGGTGCGTCAGTTGTAAACGCGCTTTCAACGGAGCTTGATGTGACGGTCCACCGTGACGGTAAAATCCACCGCCAAACTTATAAACGCGGAGTTCCGGTTGCAGACCTTGAAATCATCGGCGAAACGGATCATACAGGAACGACTACACATTTTATCCCGGATCCTGAGATTTTCACAGAAACAACTGTGTATGATTATGATCTGCTTGCTAACCGCGTGCGCGAATTAGCCTTTTTGACAAAAGGCGTCAACATCACGATCGAAGATAAACGTGAAGGGCAAGAGCGCAAAAATGAGTACCATTACGAAGGCGGAATTAAAAGTTATGTAGAGTATTTAAACCGTTCTAAAGAAGTAGTCCATGAAGAGCCGATTTACATTGAAGGCGAAAAGGACGGCATTACGGTTGAAGTGGCTTTGCAATACAATGACAGCTACACAAGCAACATTTACTCGTTTACAAATAACATTAACACGTACGAAGGCGGTACCCATGAAGCGGGCTTCAAAACGGGCCTGACTCGTGTGATCAATGATTACGCCAGAAAAAAAGGGCTTATCAAAGAAAATGATCCAAACTTAAGCGGAGATGACGTAAGAGAAGGGCTGACCGCGATTATTTCAATCAAACACCCTGATCCGCAGTTTGAGGGCCAAACGAAAACAAAGCTAGGCAACTCAGAAGCGCGGACGATCACCGATACGTTATTTTCTGCGGCAATGGAAACATTTATGCTGGAAAATCCAGATGCGGCCAAAAAAATCGTAGATAAAGGTTTAATGGCGGCAAGAGCAAGAATGGCTGCGAAAAAAGCGCGTGAATTAACACGCCGCAAAAGCGCACTGGAGATTTCAAACCTTCCTGGTAAGTTGGCGGACTGCTCTTCAAAAGACCCGAGCATCTCCGAGTTATATATCGTAGAGGGTGACTCTGCCGGAGGATCTGCTAAACAAGGACGCGACAGACATTTCCAAGCCATTTTGCCGCTTAGAGGTAAAATCCTGAACGTTGAAAAAGCCAGACTGGATAAAATTTTGTCTAACAACGAGGTTCGCTCTATGATCACAGCGCTTGGCACAGGCATCGGGGAAGATTTTAATCTGGAAAAAGCCCGTTATCACAAAGTTGTCATTATGACAGATGCCGACGTTGACGGCGCGCACATCAGAACACTGCTGTTAACGTTCTTTTATAGATATATGCGCCAAATTATCGAAAATGGCTACGTGTACATTGCACAGCCGCCGCTCTACAAAGTTCAGCAGGGGAAACGTGTTGAATATGCATACAATGACAAGGAGCTTGAAGAGCTTCTAAGCACTCTTCCTCAAACACCTAAACCTGGATTGCAGCGTTATAAAGGTCTAGGTGAAATGAATGCCACTCAGCTATGGGAAACAACCATGGATCCAAGCTCCAGAACGCTTCTTCAGGTAACTCTTGAGGATGCGATGGATGCCGATGAGACATTTGAAATGCTGATGGGCGACAAAGTAGAACCGCGCCGTAACTTTATAGAAGCAAATGCGAGATACGTTAAAAATCTTGACATCTAATCATAAAAAGCCTTATTTCCAATAAGAAATAAGGCTTTTTTCTGAACTGGATCGAACGCCGCAATGCCTGTAAAACCTATATATTCTAGCAATTTAATGTGTATAATCATAAGTTTATTGATATAATGGAGAATAGTGAAATCGTATTGAAGATCATAATGGACAATCTACTCCCACATATTTCATGTGATACTTCAGGGAGGTTTTTTAATGAGTGAACAAAACACACCACAAGTTCGTGAAATAAATATCAGTCAGGAAATGCGTACATCTTTCTTGGATTATGCTATGAGCGTTATTGTGTCTCGTGCTCTTCCGGATGTTCGTGACGGTTTAAAACCGGTTCACAGACGGATTTTATACGCAATGAATGATTTAGGCATGACAAGTGATAAGCCTTATAAAAAATCCGCGCGTATCGTCGGTGAAGTTATCGGGAAATACCACCCGCATGGTGATTCAGCGGTATATGAATCCATGGTCAGAATGGCGCAGGATTTTAACTATCGTTATATGCTCGTTGATGGTCACGGAAACTTCGGTTCTGTTGACGGAGACTCAGCGGCTGCCATGCGTTATACAGAAGCGAGAATGTCTAAAATCTCGATGGAAATTCTTCGAGATATCACAAAAGACACAATCGATTATCAAGACAACTACGACGGGTCAGAAAGAGAACCTGTTGTTATGCCTTCAAGGTTCCCGAATCTGCTTGTAAACGGTGCTGCCGGTATTGCGGTAGGTATGGCAACAAACATCCCTCCGCACCAGCTCGGAGAAATCATTGATGGCGTACTTGCGGTCAGTGAGAACCCGGACATTACAATCCAGGAGCTGATGGAAGTCATTCCAGGGCCTGACTTCCCGACTGCTGGTCAAATCTTGGGACGCAGCGGTATCCGGAAAGCATACGAATCTGGCCGAGGATCTATCACGATCCGGGCAAAAGCTGAGATCGAACAAACATCTTCAGGTAAAGAAAGAATTATCGTTACAGAGTTGCCTTACCAAGTAAATAAGGCGAAATTAATCGAGAAAATTGCTGATCTTGTAAGGGACAAGAAGATAGAGGGCATTACAGATTTACGCGATGAATCAGACCGTACAGGTATGAGGATTGTCATTGAAATCAGACGCGATGCCAATGCAAATGTAATTTTAAACAATCTATACAAACAAACTGCTCTACAAACATCTTTTGGTATCAACCTGCTTGCACTTGTTGAAGGTCAGCCGAAAGTTTTAAATCTAAAGCAATGCCTGGAGCATTACCTTGACCATCAAAAAGTCGTAATTAGACGCCGGACTGCTTATGAATTGCGTAAAGCGGAAGCGAGAGCTCATATCTTGGAAGGCTTGAGAATTGCTCTGGATCATCTCGATGCAGTTATTTCCCTTATCCGTAATTCTCAAACGGCTGAAATCGCGAGAACAGGTTTAATTGAACAATTCTCACTGACAGAGAAGCAAGCACAAGCGATCCTTGATATGAGGCTGCAGCGTTTAACAGGATTGGAACGTGAAAAGATCGAAGAAGAATACCAATCTCTTGTTAAATTAATTGCAGAGCTAAAAGACATTTTGGCTAATGAGTATAAAGTGCTTGAGATCATCCGTGAAGAACTCACTGAAATCAAAGAGCGGTTTAACGATGTAAGACGTACGGAGATCGTCACTTCCGGACTAGAGACAATTGAAGACGAAGATCTCATTGAGAGAGAAAATATCGTAGTGACTCTGACACACAACGGATACATCAAACGCCTTCCTGCATCAACTTACCGCAGTCAAAAACGGGGCGGAAAAGGTGTACAGGGAATGGGAACAAACGAAGATGATTTCGTTGAGCATTTGATCTCTACATCTACTCATGACACGATTCTCTTCTTCTCAAACAAGGGGAAAGTATATCGTGCAAAAGGGTACGAAATCCCTGAATACGGAAGAACAGCAAAAGGAATCCCGATTATTAACCTGCTGGAGGTAGAAAAGGGTGAATGGATTAACGCAATTATTCCAGTCACTGAATTCAATGAGGATCTTTACCTTTTCTTCACAACAAAGCATGGGATTTCAAAACGAACTTCGCTGTCCCAGTTTGCTAATATCCGCAATAATGGCTTAATCGCTCTCGGTCTGCGTGAAGATGATGAGCTGATGGGTGTACGTCTCACTGACGGTACAAAACAAATCATCATCGGAACGAAAAACGGCTTGCTGATCCGTTTCCCTGAAACAGATGTCCGGGAAATGGGAAGAACTGCGGCAGGCGTAAAAGGCATCACCCTGACCGATGACGACGTTGTTGTCGGAATGGAAATATTAGAAGAAGAATCGCATGTCCTTATCGTAACTGAAAAAGGTTATGGAAAACGAACGCCGGCTGAAGAGTACAGAACCCAAAGCCGGGGCGGAAAAGGACTCAAAACAGCGAAAATTACTGAGAATAACGGCCAATTAGTTACAGTGAAAGCTACTAAAGGTGAAGAGGATCTAATGATCATTACAGCCAGCGGCGTACTCATTAGAATGGACATCAATGACATCTCAATCACCGGACGTGTCACTCAAGGTGTACGCCTCATCAGAATGGCGGATGAAGAGCATGTTGCTACAGTAGCGTTAGTAGAGAAAAACGAAGAAGATGAGCAAGAAGAAACACAAGAAGAAACACAAGAAGAAGTGTGAGAAAAAGCGCAGCTGAAACGGGACTGACCCCCGTTTTTGAGACAGGGATCAAAACACCTTTTAAACAGCCAATTGCCGATAGTTTATCGGTGATTGGTTGTTTAGTTTCGTTTGAATACGAATATTGTTATAATAATGAATGTATTCTGTGACAGTGCGTTCTACGATGGCGGTCGTAGTTCGATCAATGCTGTTAAGATAGAACGTTTCAGACTTTAGTAAGGAATGAAACGATTCGATGGAGGCATTATCAGCGGGCGTCCCTTTGCGGGACATGCTCATGATAATGCCTTTTGTGTTAACAGCTTTTTGATACTCGTAGGATGTATACACAGAACCTTGGTCGCTATGTAACACGCAGTTCTCAGGCAGTGTTGGCAGCTGCTCAAGTGTGTCTAAGACAAAGTCTGTGTCCTGCTTATCGCCAATCGTATAAGCAATCACTTCTCCATTGTATAAATCTAATATACTGGAAAGGTACAATTGTTTCTGTCCATAAGGCAAATATGTGATGTCCGTTACTAGTTTTTCAAGAGGGCGATCAGACTGAAAGTTCCGATCCAATATATTATCGACTACGGCATATGGCTGCCCATTCTTCTTACGCTTTTTCACCTTAACCCGGCACTGCCACTGATTTTTCTGCATAATACGTTGAACCGTTTTATGGTTGATACGCATTCCCTTTTTTAAAATGGCTGTGATTTTCCGATATCCATATCGATACTTGTGCTCTCGGCACAACGTGCCGATTTGTTTTTCCAAATGTCGCTTGGGATGATCCTTCATCAGATTCTTCTTCCAACGATAATAAGACGCTCGAGAGATACCTAAATGAATACAGATATCCTGCACGGTCATTGTGCTGCGCAATACTTCTACAAGTTCGACTGACATTTCGCTATCAACTTCCTTTCCAATTCGTTGTACTTTTTTAACACTTCATTCTGTTGTCTTAGATAAACAATTCTCTGCCTGCAGTTTCTCTAATTCGGAAGAATACTCCGGACCTTTTCCGTAAGTGTATTGCTTTCCAACAGGCTGTTCGAATCGATGTGTATCCCCAGCCTTATGCCATCTAACCCATGTCTGAACCTGTGTCTTATTCTTAATATTCAATTTCTGCATGATCTCTTTCATAGGTACGCCTGCCAATCTCATTTCTACAGCCTTCTGTTTCACTTCAACCGGATAACTCACTCTTGTCCCCATAGAAAAAACACCCCCAAGTCTAATTTCGGATAACAATCACCCGTTTTCAAACTTGAAGGTGTTTTTTATTTGTCTCATCTTATGGGGTCAGTCCCAACAGCTGCGCTTTTTTGTATCATAACCCTTTACATGCAAAAGAAATATGGTATAATCATTTCTGTTGTCTTTTAAAAGACACAAACATGGCTAGCAAAAACTTTTTTAAAAAAGTGTTGACCTAGTTAACTAAAAATGTTACTATTAAGTAGTCGCTTCGAGAGAAGCACACAAAGTTCTTTGAAAACTAAACAAGACAAAACGTACCTGTTAATTCATTTTTTATAAAATCGCACAGCGATGTGCGTAGTCAGTCAAACTACTTTATCGGAGAGTTTGATCCTGGCTCAGGACGAACGCTGGCGGCGTGCCTAATACATGCAAGTCGAGCGGACAGATGGGAGCTTGCTCCCTGATGTTAGCGGCGGACGGGTGAGTAACACGTGGGTAACCTGCCTGTAAGACTGGGATAACTCCGGGAAACCGGGGCTAATACCGGATGCTTGTTTGAACCGCATGGTTCAAACATAAAAGGTGGCTTCGGCTACCACTTACAGATGGACCCGCGGCGCATTAGCTAGTTGGTGAGGTAACGGCTCACCAAGGCAACGATGCGTAGCCGACCTGAGAGGGTGATCGGCCACACTGGGACTGAGACACGGCCCAGACTCCTACGGGAGGCAGCAGTAGGGAATCTTCCGCAATGGACGAAAGTCTGACGGAGCAACGCCGCGTGAGTGATGAAGGTTTTCGGATCGTAAAGCTCTGTTGTTAGGGAAGAACAAGTACCGTTCGAATAGGGCGGTACCTTGACGGTACCTAACCAGAAAGCCACGGCTAACTACGTGCCAGCAGCCGCGGTAATACGTAGGTGGCAAGCGTTGTCCGGAATTATTGGGCGTAAAGGGCTCGCAGGCGGTTTCTTAAGTCTGATGTGAAAGCCCCCGGCTCAACCGGGGAGGGTCATTGGAAACTGGGGAACTTGAGTGCAGAAGAGGAGAGTGGAATTCCACGTGTAGCGGTGAAATGCGTAGAGATGTGGAGGAACACCAGTGGCGAAGGCGACTCTCTGGTCTGTAACTGACGCTGAGGAGCGAAAGCGTGGGGAGCGAACAGGATTAGATACCCTGGTAGTCCACGCCGTAAACGATGAGTGCTAAGTGTTAGGGGGTTTCCGCCCCTTAGTGCTGCAGCTAACGCATTAAGCACTCCGCCTGGGGAGTACGGTCGCAAGACTGAAACTCAAAGGAATTGACGGGGGCCCGCACAAGCGGTGGAGCATGTGGTTTAATTCGAAGCAACGCGAAGAACCTTACCAGGTCTTGACATCCTCTGACAATCCTAGAGATAGGACGTCCCCTTCGGGGGCAGAGTGACAGGTGGTGCATGGTTGTCGTCAGCTCGTGTCGTGAGATGTTGGGTTAAGTCCCGCAACGAGCGCAACCCTTGATCTTAGTTGCCAGCATTCAGTTGGGCACTCTAAGGTGACTGCCGGTGACAAACCGGAGGAAGGTGGGGATGACGTCAAATCATCATGCCCCTTATGACCTGGGCTACACACGTGCTACAATGGACAGAACAAAGGGCAGCGAAACCGCGAGGTTAAGCCAATCCCACAAATCTGTTCTCAGTTCGGATCGCAGTCTGCAACTCGACTGCGTGAAGCTGGAATCGCTAGTAATCGCGGATCAGCATGCCGCGGTGAATACGTTCCCGGGCCTTGTACACACCGCCCGTCACACCACGAGAGTTTGTAACACCCGAAGTCGGTGAGGTAACCTTTTAGGAGCCAGCCGCCGAAGGTGGGACAGATGATTGGGGTGAAGTCGTAACAAGGTAGCCGTATCGGAAGGTGCGGCTGGATCACCTCCTTTCTAAGGATATTTACGGAATATAAGACCTTGGGTCTTATAAACAGAACGTTCCCTGTCTTGTTTAGTTTTGAAGGAACTTTGTTCCTTGAATAAGTTAAGATGGGCCTGTAGCTCAGCTGGTTAGAGCGCACGCCTGATAAGCGTGAGGTCGGTGGTTCGAGTCCACTCAGGCCCACCATCTTAAATTACGGGGCCTTAGCTCAGCTGGGAGAGCGCCTGCTTTGCACGCAGGAGGTCAGCGGTTCGATCCCGCTAGGCTCCACCAACGTGTTCTTTGAAAACTAGATAACAGTAGACATCACATTCAATTAGTAACACAAGATATCACGTAGTGATTCTTTTTAACGGTTAAGTTAGAAAGGGCGCACGGTGGATGCCTTGGCACTAGGAGCCGATGAAGGACGGGACGAACACCGATATGCTTCGGGGAGCTGTAAGCAAGCTTTGATCCGGAGATTTCCGAA
Source organism: Bacillus cabrialesii (assembly GCF_004124315.2). GTDB lineage: Bacteria > Bacillota > Bacilli > Bacillales > Bacillaceae > Bacillus > Bacillus cabrialesii. The sequence continues at coordinate 12,648 of NZ_CP096889.1, forward strand.
TGGGGAAACCCACCACTCGTAATGGAGTGGTATCCATATCTGAATTCATAGGATATGAGAAGGCAGACCCGGGGAACTGAAACATCTAAGTACCCGGAGGAAGAGAAAGCAAATGCGATTCCCTGAGTAGCGGCGAGCGAAACGGGATTAGCCCAAACCAAGAGGCTTGCCTCTTGGGGTTGTAGGACACTCTGCACGGAGTTACAAAAGAACGAGGTAGATGAAGAGGTCTGGAAAGGCCCGCCATAGGAGGTAACAGCCCTGTAGTCAAAACTTCGTTCTCTCCTGAGTGGATCCTGAGTACGGCGGAACACGTGAAATTCCGTCGGAATCCGGGAGGACCATCTCCCAAGGCTAAATACTCCCTAGTGACCGATAGTGAACCAGTACCGTGAGGGAAAGGTGAAAAGCACCCCGGAAGGGGAGTGAAAGAGATCCTGAAACCGTGTGCCTACAAGTAGTCAGAGCCCGTTAACGGGTGATGGCGTGCCTTTTGTAGAATGAACCGGCGAGTTACGATCCCGTGCAAGGTTAAGCAGAAGATGCGGAGCCGCAGCGAAAGCGAGTCTGAATAGGGCGCATGAGTACGTGGTCGTAGACCCGAAACCAGGTGATCTACCCATGTCCAGGGTGAAGTTCAGGTAACACTGAATGGAGGCCCGAACCCACGCACGTTGAAAAGTGCGGGGATGAGGTGTGGGTAGGGGTGAAATGCCAATCGAACCTGGAGATAGCTGGTTCTCTCCGAAATAGCTTTAGGGCTAGCCTCAAGGTAAGAGTCTTGGAGGTAGAGCACTGATTGGACTAGGGGCCCCTACCGGGTTACCGAATTCAGTCAAACTCCGAATGCCAATGACTTATCCTTGGGAGTCAGACTGCGAGTGATAAGATCCGTAGTCGAAAGGGAAACAGCCCAGACCGCCAGCTAAGGTCCCAAAGTATACGTTAAGTGGAAAAGGATGTGGAGTTGCTTAGACAACCAGGATGTTGGCTTAGAAGCAGCCACCATTTAAAGAGTGCGTAATAGCTCACTGGTCGAGTGACTCTGCGCCGAAAATGTACCGGGGCTAAACGTATCACCGAAGCTGCGGACTGTTCTTCGAACAGTGGTAGGAGAGCGTTCTAAGGGCTGTGAAGCCAGACCGGAAGGACTGGTGGAGCGCTTAGAAGTGAGAATGCCGGTATGAGTAGCGAAAGAGGGGTGAGAATCCCCTCCACCGAATGCCTAAGGTTTCCTGAGGAAGGCTCGTCCGCTCAGGGTTAGTCGGGACCTAAGCCGAGGCCGAAAGGCGTAGGCGATGGACAACAGGTTGATATTCCTGTACCACCTCCTCACCATTTGAGCAATGGGGGGACGCAGGAGGATAGGGTAAGCGCGGTATTGGATATCCGCGTCCAAGCAGTTAGGCTGGGAAATAGGCAAATCCGTTTCCCATAAGGCTGAGCTGTGATGGCGAGCGAAATATAGTAGCGAAGTTCCTGATTCCACACTGCCAAGAAAAGCCTCTAGCGAGGTGAGAGGTGCCCGTACCGCAAACCGACACAGGTAGGCGAGGAGAGAATCCTAAGGTGATCGAGAGAACTCTCGTTAAGGAACTCGGCAAAATGACCCCGTAACTTCGGGAGAAGGGGTGCTCTGTTAGGGTGCAAGCCCGAGAGAGCCGCAGTGAATAGGCCCAGGCGACTGTTTAGCAAAAACACAGGTCTCTGCGAAGCCGTAAGGCGAAGTATAGGGGCTGACGCCTGCCCGGTGCTGGAAGGTTAAGAGGAGCGCTTAGCGTAAGCGAAGGTGCGAATTGAAGCCCCAGTAAACGGCGGCCGTAACTATAACGGTCCTAAGGTAGCGAAATTCCTTGTCGGGTAAGTTCCGACCCGCACGAAAGGCGCAACGATCTGGGCACTGTCTCAACGAGAGACTCGGTGAAATTATAGTACCTGTGAAGATGCAGGTTACCCGCGACAGGACGGAAAGACCCCGTGGAGCTTTACTGCAGCCTGATATTGAATGTTGGTACAGCTTGTACAGGATAGGTAGGAGCCTTGGAAACCGGAGCGCCAGCTTCGGTGGAGGCATCGGTGGGATACTACCCTGGCTGTATTGACCTTCTAACCCGCCGCCCTTATCGGGCGGGGAGACAGTGTCAGGTGGGCAGTTTGACTGGGGCGGTCGCCTCCTAAAAGGTAACGGAGGCGCCCAAAGGTTCCCTCAGAATGGTTGGAAATCATTCGCAGAGTGTAAAGGCACAAGGGAGCTTGACTGCGAGACCTACAAGTCGAGCAGGGACGAAAGTCGGGCTTAGTGATCCGGTGGTTCCGCATGGAAGGGCCATCGCTCAACGGATAAAAGCTACCCCGGGGATAACAGGCTTATCTCCCCCAAGAGTCCACATCGACGGGGAGGTTTGGCACCTCGATGTCGGCTCATCGCATCCTGGGGCTGTAGTCGGTCCCAAGGGTTGGGCTGTTCGCCCATTAAAGCGGTACGCGAGCTGGGTTCAGAACGTCGTGAGACAGTTCGGTCCCTATCCGTCGCGGGCGCAGGAAATTTGAGAGGAGCTGTCCTTAGTACGAGAGGACCGGGATGGACGCACCGCTGGTGTACCAGTTGTTCTGCCAAGGGCATCGCTGGGTAGCTATGTGCGGACGGGATAAGTGCTGAAAGCATCTAAGCATGAAGCCCCCCTCAAGATGAGATTTCCCATTCCGCAAGGAAGTAAGATCCCTGAAAGATGATCAGGTTGATAGGTCTGAGGTGGAAGTGTGGCGACACATGGAGCTGACAGATACTAATCGATCGAGGACTTAACCACATTTTGATTGATGTCACACCTGTTATCTAGTTTTGAGAGAACACTCTCAATTTGTTTGGTGGCGATAGCGAAGAGGTCACACCCGTTCCCATACCGAACACGGAAGTTAAGCTCTTCAGCGCCGATGGTAGTCGGGGGTTTCCCCCTGTGAGAGTAGGACGCCGCCAAGCAAGGTTAAACCCAGCTCATTGAGCTGGGTTTTTTGTTTGTCAAAATTGAAGAAGAAATTGCAAAGCGTATTTTGGAAATTTGTTTTCAGTCACTAATAAAAACTGCTGAATTAGTACGTAATCATCGCTGATATGCTGCGTTAACAACTCATACCACCATTCCGTCTCGTATCTCGCAATCATCCCTATGTTGTACAAAATCAAATAATGAACTGCCATTTCAGGAAGTCTCAGAAATCGTTCCCTTTGAGAGGGGATAAAATATTGGTTCTTTCCCATGTCATACAACAAGCTGATTGATGTCCAAGGATTCATGTCTTGCTGTGAAAGTTCAAACAGCAGCCCGTTTTCATTTTTCTTTGCGAAAGACCATTGAAAATGATGGGACATATAATCGGCAAATCTTGAATCAGACATTTTATAATTGATTACCACATTCTCCGGCACAAAAATCTTGTCCTTTTCCTTCTCGACTATTGTTAAAAAACGTTCTTTCTCCTGAAAATAGAAAGTATCACTTAGTTCTGGAATCGACATTAATAATTTTTTCATGGTGTACCGTTCATCTACTATATCCGATTGTGCGAATAAATGTTGCATGAAATGCATGCATAAGCCGTTCCGTTGTATTTTCACTTCATCATCGCTAAAACAATAATTCTGTTTCTTTCGCTTTCGTGTTGTTACGCCATGTGCCAGTACTGATGTATGGCTTGGGTAATGAGGATCTCGTGTTATTAGACATGCTTTGATAAGCTGTGCCATTCCGTAAAATAAAAGAATCGGTTTAATTTCTAGAGGGGAATTTGAGGCTTGTTTGTAAAACGATTCGGCATGCTTTAAGAAATAAATAAACCGTTCACTATTTTTAAAAGAATTCTTTTTCGCATCATTAATACCGTTTTTAGCATAAACTCTCTCTAGAAATTTCTGGGTTGATTCAACGGAGTAAAATAGCGCTAAGTCTTTCCACTCATGATATGTCATATGTATTTCTTAATCCTTTCCGTTATCTAAATATTTCAACTCTTTCCCGCTTCCTTGACATGCTCTTGGCTAGTTGATAATCTACATATAATATTTTGCCGAAAAGAGGGGGATTTACTAATGTGGGAAAGTAAATTTTCAAAAGAAGGCTTAACGTTCGACGATGTGCTGCTTGTACCAGCCAAGTCTGAGGTACTTCCGCGTGATGTGGATTTATCTGTAGAACTTACAAAGACGTTAAAGCTGAATATTCCTGTCATCAGCGCAGGTATGGACACTGTAACAGAATCAGCAATGGCAATTGCAATGGCTAGACAGGGCGGCTTGGGCATCATTCATAAAAATATGTCCATTGAACAGCAAGCTGAACAAGTTGATAAAGTAAAGCGTTCTGAGCGCGGCGTTATCACAAATCCCTTCTTTTTAACTCCTGATCACCAAGTATTTGATGCGGAGCATTTGATGGGGAAATACAGAATTTCCGGTGTTCCGATTGTAAATAACGAAGAAGATCAAAAGCTTGTCGGAATCATTACAAACCGTGATCTTCGTTTTATTTCTGACTACTCAATGAAAATCAGTGACGTCATGACGAAAGAAGAACTTGTTACTGCACCTGTAGGAACGACTCTTGATGAAGCTGAAAAGATTTTGCAGAAACATAAAATTGAAAAACTTCCACTCGTTGATGACCAAAATAAATTAAAAGGTCTTATCACAATCAAAGACATTGAAAAAGTCATTGAGTTCCCGAACTCATCTAAAGACATCCACGGCCGTCTGATCGTTGGTGCGGCAGTTGGCGTTACTGGCGACACAATGACTCGCGTCAAGAAGCTTGTTGAAGCCAATGTCGATGTTATTGTTATCGATACAGCTCACGGACATTCTCAAGGTGTATTAAACACAGTAACAAAAATCCGTGAAACATATCCTGAATTAAACATTATCGCTGGAAACGTGGCAACAGCTGAAGCGACAAGAGCGCTTATCGAAGCCGGTGCAGACGTTGTCAAAGTTGGAATCGGACCTGGTTCAATTTGTACTACACGCGTGGTAGCAGGTGTCGGTGTCCCGCAAATCACAGCGATCTATGATTGTGCGACTGAAGCAAGAAAGCACGGCAAAACAATCATCGCCGACGGCGGAATTAAATTCTCTGGCGATATCACGAAAGCATTGGCATCCGGCGGACATGCTGTTATGCTCGGAAGCTTGCTTGCGGGGACGTCAGAAAGCCCTGGTGAAACTGAAATCTACCAAGGCAGAAGATTTAAAGTATACCGCGGCATGGGATCAGTTGCTGCAATGGAAAAAGGAAGCAAAGACCGTTACTTCCAAGAAGAAAACAAAAAATTCGTTCCTGAAGGAATTGAAGGACGCACACCTTACAAAGGACCAGTTGAAGAAACAGTTTATCAGCTAGTTGGCGGTCTTCGTTCTGGTATGGGATATTGCGGATCTAAAGATCTTCACGCTTTAAGAGAAGAAGCTCAATTCATTCGCATGACTGGCGCGGGACTTCGTGAAAGCCATCCGCATGACGTACAGATTACAAAAGAATCTCCGAACTATACAATTTCATAATAAATTGTTACAAATTAAAAACATTTGACAGGGTCTCTGACTCTGTCTATTTTTTTTATACTGATTATGATAAAATTTATACTGTTGTGCATTGAAAATGTCCTTAACGGCTTAATTATAGATGAAGAAAATGAAATACGGAGGTCGTACGATTGAACATCAAGAAATGTAAACAGCTGTTGATGTCTTTGGTTGTGTTAACACTAGCTGTCACTTGTCTGGCTCCAATGTCAAAAGCAAAAGCAGCCAGCGATCCAATTGATATCAATGCATCAGCTGCTATTATGATCGAAGCTTCTTCAGGTAAAATTCTGTACAGTAAAAATGCGGATAAGAGACTGCCAATTGCGAGTATGACGAAAATGATGACAGAGTATCTGTTATTAGAAGCAATTGATCAAGGTAAAGTGAAATGGGATCAAACCTATACGCCTGATGATTATGTGTATGAAATTTCCCAAGATAACAGCTTATCAAACGTTCCTCTTCGGAAAGACGGGAAATACACAGTAAAAGAACTATATCAAGCTACAGCAATTTATTCTGCAAATGCTGCTGCTATTGCGATTTCAGAAGTCGTTGCGGGTTCTGAAACTAAGTTTGTTGAAAAAATGAATGCAAAAGCAAAAGAACTAGGCTTAACAGATTACAAATTTGTTAACGCAACTGGTCTTGAAAACAAAGATCTTCACGGGCATCAGCCTGAGGGGACAAGCGTAAATGAAGAAAGTGAAGTTTCTGCTAAGGATATGGCGATTCTTGCGGATCACTTGATTACTGACTACCCTGAGATTCTGGAAACTTCCAGTGTCGCAAAAACGAAGTTCAGAGAAGGCACTGATGACGAAATGGACATGCCGAACTGGAACTTCATGCTGAAAGGACTCGTCAGCGAGTATAAAAAAGCGACTGTAGACGGACTGAAAACAGGTTCTACTGACTCTGCGGGTTCATGTTTCACAGGAACAGCTGAACTCAACGGAATGCGTGTTATTACTGTTGTATTAAACGCAAAGGGCAACCTTCATACAGGCCGTTTCGATGAAACGAAAAAAATGTTCGATTATGCTTTCGACAACTTCTCCATGAAAGAAATTTATGGTGAAGGCGATCAAGTAAAAGGCCATAAAACAATTTCAGTTGATAAGGGCAAAGAGAAAGAAGTAGGCGTTGTGACAAACAAAGCGTTCTCTCTTCCTGTCAAAAATGGTGAAGAAAAGAATTACAAAGCAAAGGTTACATTAAACAAAGACACCTTGACCGCTCCTGTGAAAAAAGGAACGAAGGTTGGGAAACTGACTGCGGAATATACAGGTGATGAAAAGGACTACGGATTCCTTAACAGCAATCTGGCTGGCGTGGACCTTGTTACAAAAGAAGATGTAGAAAAAGCAAACTGGTTTGTTCTGACAATGCGCAGTATCGGCGGATTTTTTGCCGGCATTTGGGGAAGTATTGTTGATACAGTAACCGGCTGGTTTTAATCAATCGAAAGAGCTCTGATGAATGTTAGGGCTCTTTCGCTTAATATACTGAAAAAACCCAATTTTTAATAAAAAATGATTTTCAAAGCGCTAAAAACCGAATAAAATAATATATATCCATATGAATTATTGGATTTCTAGGATACAATAAGGATTAGAAATCATATAACTATACCTTGATTAGGGGGACCAAGAAATGGCTCAAACAGGTACTGAACGTGTAAAACGCGGAATGGCAGAAATGCAAAAAGGCGGCGTCATCATGGACGTCATCAATGCGGAACAAGCGAAAATTGCTGAAGAGGCTGGGGCTGTCGCTGTAATGGCGCTGGAGCGTGTACCGGCTGATATTCGCGCGGCTGGAGGAGTTGCCCGTATGGCTGACCCTACAATCGTGGAGGAAGTAATGAATGCAGTATCTATCCCAGTAATGGCAAAAGCGCGTATCGGACATATTGTTGAAGCGCGTGTGCTTGAAGCCATGGGTGTTGACTATATTGATGAAAGTGAAGTTCTGACTCCGGCTGACGAAGAATTTCATTTAAATAAAAATGAATACACAGTTCCTTTTGTCTGCGGCTGCCGTGATCTTGGTGAAGCAACACGCCGTATTGCCGAAGGCGCTTCTATGCTTCGTACAAAAGGTGAGCCTGGAACAGGGAATATCGTTGAGGCTGTTCGCCATATGCGTAAAGTAAACGCTCAAGTGCGCAAAGTCGTTGCGATGAGTGATGATGAACTCATGACAGAAGCGAAAAACCTAGGTGCACCTTATGAGCTTCTGGTTCAAATTAAAAAAGACGGCAAGCTTCCTGTCGTTAACTTTGCCGCTGGCGGCGTAGCAACTCCAGCTGATGCTGCCCTCATGATGCAGCTTGGTGCCGACGGAGTATTTGTTGGTTCTGGTATTTTCAAATCAGACAACCCTGCTAAGTTTGCGAAAGCAATCGTGGAAGCAACAACTCACTTCACTGATTACAAATTGATCGCTGAACTTTCAAAAGAGCTTGGTACAGCAATGAAAGGGATTGAAATCTCAAACTTACTTCCAGAACAGCGTATGCAAGAACGCGGCTGGTAAGAATATAGGAGCGCTGCTGACATGTTAACAATAGGTGTACTTGGACTTCAAGGAGCAGTAAGAGAGCATATCCGTGCAATTGAAGCATGCGGTGCGGCTGGTCTTGTCGTAAAACGTCCGGAGCAGCTGAACGAAATTGACGGGCTGATTTTACCCGGCGGTGAGAGCACGACGATGCGCCGTTTGATTGATACGTATCAATTCATGGAGCCGCTTCGTGAATTTGCTGCTCAGGGCAAACCAATGTTTGGGACGTGCGCCGGATTAATTATATTAGCAAAAGAAATTGCTGGTTCAGATAATCCTCATTTAGGTCTTCTGAACGTGGTTGTTGAACGCAATTCATTTGGCCGGCAGGTTGACAGCTTTGAAGCTGATTTAACAATCAAAGGCCTTGACGAACCTTTCACAGGGGTATTTATCCGTGCGCCGCATATTTTAAAAGCCGGTGAAAATGTTGAAGTTCTTTCGGAGCATAATGGTCGTATTGTAGCCGCTAAACAGGATCATTTCTTGGGCTGCTCGTTCCATCCTGAGCTGACAGAAGATCACCGAGTAACACAGCTGTTTGTTCAAATGGTTGAGGAATACAAGCAGAAAGCACTTGTATAAAACAGTTGAAAGCTGTGGAAACTTATAGTACATTATAAGCACAAATAAAGATCGAAAAGCGTTGATAGGAACTAGTAGGAAGCCTTTCTTTCTAAGAGAGCCGATGGTTGGTGCGAATCGGTGAAAGATGCTGTCTGAATCCATCCTTGAGCGAAATGCTGAAACAAGTAGGCATTTACGGGATAACCGTTATGTGTGAAAGTGGAAAATGAGTCTTTGGCTTGTTTTCAATCAGGGTGGCAACGCGAGAGCTCTCGTCCCTTTAGGGGGATGGGGGCTCTTTTTATTTTCGATAAATCAATAAAAAGGAGTGTTTCGCATGCTTGATACGAAAATGCTGAGAGCAAATTTTCAAGAAATTAAAGCAAAGCTTGTACACAAAGGTGAAGACTTAACTGATTTTGATAAGTTTGAAGCGCTTGACGATAGAAGAAGAGAGCTGATCGGCAAGGTTGAAGAGTTAAAAGGAAAACGGAATGAAGTATCTCAGCAGGTTGCTGTACTGAAACGTGAGAAAAAAGACGCGGATCACATTATTAAAGAAATGCGTGAAGTCGGCGAAGAAATTAAAAAACTAGATGATGAATTAAGAACAGTGGAATCTGAGCTTGATACCATTCTGCTTTCAATCCCAAACATTCCGCATGAGTCTGTCCCTGTTGGGAAAACAGAAGATGACAATATTGAAGTGCGTAAATGGGGTGAAATGCCTTCATTTGCTTACGAGCCAAAACCGCACTGGGATATCGCAGATGAGCTGGGGATTCTTGATTTTGAACGTGCTGCCAAAGTAACAGGAAGCCGTTTCGTGTTCTATAAAGGTTTAGGTGCCCGTCTGGAGCGCGCGCTTTATAACTTTATGCTTGATCTGCATGTGGATGAGTATAACTATACTGAAGTGATTCCGCCTTATATGGTAAACCGAGCAAGCATGACGGGAACGGGTCAGCTTCCTAAATTCGAAGAGGATGCGTTTAAAATCAGAGAAGAAGATTACTTCTTAATTCCGACAGCGGAAGTACCGATTACAAACATGCATCGTGATGAAATCCTTTCAGGTGATAACCTGCCGATTAACTATGCGGCATTCAGTGCCTGCTTCCGTTCTGAAGCTGGTTCAGCAGGGCGTGATACACGCGGATTAATCCGTCAGCACCAATTTAACAAAGTTGAGCTTGTGAAGTTTGTGAAGCCTGAAGATTCTTATGAAGAATTAGAGAAGCTGACAAACCAGGCAGAACGAGTTCTTCAGCTGCTTGAGCTTCCATACCGTGTCATGAGCATGTGTACGGGTGACTTAGGCTTTACTGCTGCGAAAAAATACGATATCGAAGTTTGGATTCCAAGCCAAAACACATATCGTGAAATCTCTTCTTGCAGCAACTTCGAAGCGTTCCAGGCAAGACGTGCGAACATTCGTTTTAGACGTGAAGCGAAAGGCAAGCCTGAGCATGTACACACACTGAACGGTTCAGGTCTGGCGGTTGGAAGAACAGTTGCCGCTATCTTAGAAAATTATCAGCAGGAAGACGGAAGCGTTGTAATTCCAAAAGTTCTTCGCCCTTATATGGGGAATAGAGAAGTAATAAAGCCTTAAAACTGTGAAAAGGTGTGCCTCATAAGGCGCGCCTTTTTGCCTATGTAAACAGGTCAGTTTTATAAAAACAAAAAAAGTTTTTAAAAATGCTTGACCATATAAGAACATTCATGATATAGTAAGTCTTGTCGATACGGAGGAATACCCAAGTCCGGCTGAAGGGATCGGTCTTGAAAACCGACAGGGGTGTCAAAGCCCGCGGGGGTTCGAATCCCTCTTCCTCCGCCATATTGATTTTGATTCTAATGAAACACAAGCATATATTGGAGATTGTTTTGTCCGTTGCATTCGCTGCAACGGATTTTTTATTATAATAAAAAAGTGAATCTCGGTTGAGATTCACTTTTTTTGATTTTCATGAATAACTGAAGCGATTTGATCCACAATATTTTCAATCGAGCTTTCGTCGTTCAGCAGATCATAATCCTCAATGCGAAGCTTTAATACAGGGCAGGCGTTAAAACCGCTTATCCAGTTTTCATATCGTGTATGCATTTCTTCCCAATAAGACCGGTTTGTCTGAAGCTCCATTTCACGGCCGCGTTCTTCAATTCGGTTTAAAATGTTCTCCAGATCTCCTTCTAAGTAAATCAATACATCTGGGTGTGGGAAATACGGTGTCATGACCATTGCTTCGAAAAGGCTTGTGTAAGTTTTATAATCAATCTTTGACATTGTCCCTTTGTCCGCATGCATTTTCGCGAAAATCCCTGTGTCTTCGTAAATAGAACGATCCTGTACAAATCCTCCGCCGGCTTCAAAAATTGTTTTTTGTTCTTTGAAACGTTCAGCTAAGAAATAGATTTGCAGGTGAAAGCTCCAACGTTCAAAATCATGATAGAACTTTTCTAAGTATGGATTATGGTCGACCTCCTCCAGAGAGGTTTTAAATCCAAGCCGTTTAGCCAAAGCTTTTGTTAACGTCGATTTTCCGACGCCTACTGTTCCTGCTACTGTAATAATTGAATTCTTGGGGATATGATGTTCCTTCATACGATAAGCTCCTTTACATGGGCGGCAATGCGTTCAAAGTCGCTCTTATTCAAAACGAAATCTTTTGAATCACCATCTATCGTTAACACTGTAAGTTCAGGATCTGCTTCCTGCAGCTGTTTGATGGCGATTTCATAATCTGCGATCAGCTGCTCCAAATAGCTTGTTTCAATTTTTTTCTCAAAGGGGCGTCCGCGTTTTTCAATGCGGTGTAACAATGTGGGCAGACTAGCCTTTATGTAAATGATGAAATTCGGCTTTGGCAGATCATCCGTAAGCAGGTGATAAATCTTTTTATATTTTTCCAGTTGAAGTTGAGACAGAGTACGTTCCGCAAAAATCACATTTTTATAAATATGATAATCAGCTATCACAGGCTGTCCCTTTTTTAAAAAGTGATCACTGGTGTCTTCAAGCTGTTTGTATCTGTGACAAAGAAAAAACATCTCAAGCTGGAAGCTCCATTCCTCTATATTGTCATAAAACTTATCAAGGTACGGGTTATCCTCAACAATCTCATTGATCATAGGGAATCCAAATTCTTGTGAAAGCATCGTCGCGAGGGTTGTTTTTCCTGCCCCGATAGGACCTTCTATTGCAATAAAAGGGGCTGTATTCATCGGAATCCTCCTTATTTCTGAAAAACGTTCGTCAGTAACCGACCCTCATATTGTATCACAACCCTCGGGCACCCCCATGAAAAAAAGACGTTTCCAAATTATCGAAACGTCTTTTTGACAACATTAAATTGATCAGACAGCAGCAGCCAGTTTTGCGGGAAGGAAAGACCCAGCTTCCAATAGCTGATGCCTCTTAAATTCAGCTCTTTAATCAAATTGAATTTTGCTTGGATTGAGCGGGCATCCTCGAACCATACCTCGTGTCTTCTGTTTTCTGCATCAGTATAGCGGAAGAAAGGGGCTTGAGCGGTTTGGTCATACTGAATTTCTGCATTGTTTTGATCGGCTATGACAATGGCTTGCTGAGGGCTTATTGCTCTTGCCGGGGTTCCGCCCGCTGTATACGGCAGCGTCCAGTCATATCCATATAAATTCTGGCCCATAACAATTTTATTTGCAGGCATTTCAGTTAAAGCATATTCTATGACATCCCGGACAGGCCCAATTGGAGAAACGGCTTGGGCCGGCCCGCCGCTATAGCCCCATTCATATGTCATGAGAACGACAAAGTCGACGATTTGGCCGTGTGCCCTATAATCGTGGGCTTCGTACCATCTGCCCTGCTGCGTTGCGCTTGTTTTAGGGGCAAGTGCCGTAGAAATCTCTAAGCCTTCTCGATGGAAAAGATCCCTTGCTTCCCGGAGAAATTGATTATAGGCTTCTCTATCCTGAGGCCGCAAATATTCAAAGTCAAAATGAATATCACGGAAACCATATTCCCTGGCATTCTCGACTATTTCATTTAAAAGCCTTCTTTTTACAGTATCGTCGTTCAAAAGAATCCGGCCGAGTTCATCGCTGAATGCCTGGTTTTCTAAGTTGGTTATAATCATCATTAATGTCGTATTTTGATTCTCTGCGATGCTTCTTAAGTTCGTTAATGGCGGTGCGACTAAAGTTCCGTCGCGCTGTGCTTGGAAACTGAATGCGCCAAGATACGTTAAGTAAGGTGATGCTTCTCTGGCCGCCTGCTGGAGATTTTCGCTGACTTGATTTCCACGGGGCTCTAAATAAGCATTTGATTCGATGTCCCGTTTAGGTGCCGGCGGGATGTATAAACGGAAACCAATCTGAAGTACGGTATTTAACTGGATGCGGTTAATCCTGGCGAGCTCGGCTGCAGTTGTATTAAACTGCCGCGCGATGGATGTCAGGGTATCACCTTGCTTCACATCATAGAACTGGCCAGCAATTGGAATGACAATGGTTTGTCCGACAACAAGGCTGTCGGCATTTGGTATTTCATTCGTTTCTGTGATCTGACTTACAGTTGTTCTGTATTGTGAAGCGATAGCAGAAAGAGTGTCTCCTTGTTTCACTACATAAATTTGAATGAAAAACGCCTCCTTTCATATCGCTATCAATGTATGAAAGAAAAGCGCTGATCATGTTTATTTTTCTGTAATTTGTTCCTCCGTCGTAATTTCCGCAAAAAGAACATTCTCCATCATGGTTAAGGCAAATTCGTTGTCTTCGTCACGATTTGAGGCGATGCAATCCTTGGGAATCGTAATGCTGTATTCTCTCATGTAAGCGTCATTAGCGGTAAACAGCACACATATGTTACCGGCTATACCTGTTAAGATAATATGCTTCACCTGTAATTCGGTAAGAAGAGTGTGGAGTGCTGTTTCGTAAAAAGCGGAATGCTTCGGTTTGATTAAAAAATAATCAGCATCTTCCGGAGCTATTTGTCTGATGATATTCTTGCTTCTTTCATTTGTGCATTCCTGCTGAATATTTTTAATATCAGCTTGCCAAAGTCCGTAATGATCATTAATGTAGATAATCGGCCAGTCGTTTTGTCTCGCGTACTCCTTTAATGATAAAATGTGAGGAACGATTTTTTCTGTTTTTTTGGCGAGGCTTTCTCCCATATCGAATTCAAAATTATTGATCATGTCTACAATGAGAAGAGCTGTGTCTGCTTTGGACAATCGACAGTCTCCTTTCTGTTTCAGTTATAGTTAATATGTAGCCTTTTTAGGTAATGAAAAAACTTTGAAAAGAGAGCTTACCCCTATGACACAAGATGAACTTTATATGATAGAAGCAATGAAAGAAGCGAGAAAAGCTGAAGAAAAAGGTGAAGTGCCAATCGGTGCCGTCCTTGTCGTGAATGATGAAATCGTAGCACGTGCGCATAATTTAAGAGAAACGGAGCAGAGATCAATTGCTCATGCCGAAATGCTTGTGATTGATGAAGCGTGCAAGGCGCTAGGGACGTGGCGGCTGGAAGGTGCAACACTTTACGTTACGCTTGAACCTTGCCCGATGTGTGCCGGTGCCGTCGTGCTTTCCAGAGTGGAAAAAGTGGTTTTTGGCGCGTTTGATCCTAAAGGAGGCTGCTCTGGCACGCTTATGAACCTTTTACAGGAAGAGCGCTTTAATCACCAGGCTGAAGTGGTGAGCGGAGTGCTAGAGGAGGAATGCGGAGAAATGCTCAGTTCGTTTTTTAGAGAACTGAGAAAAAAGAAAAAAGCCTTAAGGAAAAACTTGTCTGAGTAGTTCGGTTGCAATTTTTAGGTGAAAAAGATATACTTAATCATGCATCGCAATGGATGCAATATAAAATTTGATATTTATTTTGCCGTGCTAAGCGGGGAGGTAGCGGTGCCCTGTACCTGCAATCCGCTCTAGCAGGGCCGAATCCCTTCTCGAGGTTCGTTTACTTTAAGGTCTGCCTTAAGTAAGTGGTGTTGACGTTTGGGTCCTGCGCAATGGGAATTCATGAACCATGTCAGGTCCGGAAGGAAGCAGCATTAAGTGAAACCTCTCATGTGCCGCAGGGTTGCCTGGGCCGAGCTAACTGCTTAAGTAACGCTTAGGGTAGCGAATCGACAGAAGGTGCACGGTAAATCAATCATCAAATTTTCAGACTCACCTATCATTAGGTGAGTTTTTTGTTATGTAAAAAGAGCTTTTGGAATCGAAACAAGGTTCATGTATAATGGGAATGATGAATAACGGAGGAGGGCAAACCCGTGAGTTACCAAGCTTTATATCGAGTATTCAGGCCTCAGCGATTTGAAGATGTGGTGGGACAAGAACACATTACAAAAACGCTGCAAAATGCCCTTTTGCAAAAAAAGTTTTCTCACGCCTATCTGTTTTCCGGGCCAAGGGGAACGGGAAAAACCAGTGCAGCCAAAATATTTGCCAAGGCTGTCAACTGTGAACATGCTCCTGTTGATGAGCCATGTAACGAATGTGCGGCCTGTAAAGGGATAACAAACGGGTCAATATCCGATGTCATAGAAATTGACGCCGCTTCTAATAACGGTGTTGATGAGATTCGTGACATTCGCGATAAAGTGAAGTTTGCCCCATCGGCCGTCACATATAAGGTATATATCATAGATGAGGTGCATATGCTTTCTATCGGCGCCTTTAACGCATTACTGAAAACATTAGAAGAGCCGCCTGAGCATTGCATTTTCATTTTAGCAACAACTGAACCGCACAAAATTCCTTTAACTATTATCTCCAGATGTCAGCGTTTTGATTTTAAACGAATTACATCCCAAGCGATTGTCGGACGCATGAATAAAATTGTTGATGCTGAACAGCTGCAAGTGGAGGAAGGATCGCTTGATATTATTGCGAGTGCTGCGGACGGAGGGATGAGGGATGCCTTGAGCCTCCTTGATCAGGCCGTATCATTCAGCGGCGATGTCTTGAAAGTTGAGGACGCGCTTTTGATTACGGGAGCTGTTTCTCAATTATATATAGGAAAGCTTGCACAATCCCTGCATGATAAAAACGTTTCTGACGCACTGGAAACATTAAATGAACTGCTTCAACAAGGAAAAGATCCAGCTAAGCTGATAGAGGATATGATTTTCTATTTCAGGGACATGCTGCTGTACAAAACAGCACCTGGCTTAGAAGGAGTGCTTGAAAAAGTAAAAGTCGATGAAACGTTCCGGGGATTAAGCGAACAAATCCCAGCACAGGCCATATATGAAATGATTGATATTCTGAACAAGAGCCATCAGGAAATGAAATGGACTAATCATCCCCGTATCTTTTTCGAAGTGGCGGTGGTGAAGATTTGCCAAACATCTCATCAATCAGCTGCCGACCTGCCGGAAGTCGACATGTTGATGAAAAAAATTCAGCAGCTCGAGCAGGAAGTGGAGCGGCTCAAAACAACAGGCATTAAAGCAGCGGCGGAGAGTCCAAAAAAAGAAACCCCTCGTGCGCCAAAGGGCGGTAAATCCAATTACAAAGCACCAGTAGGCAGAATCCATGAAATACTGAAGGAAGCCACGAGGCCGGAACTTGACCAGCTCAGAAACAGCTGGGGCAAGCTTCTTGCTCACCTCAAGCAGCAAAACAAAGTATCGCATGCCGCTTTGCTGAATGACAGTGAACCTGTGGCTGCCGCCTCAGCGGCATTTGTGCTGAAATTCAAATATGAAATTCATTGTAAAATGGTCGCCGAGGATAACAACGGAGTCAGGACCAATCTGGAGCAGATTTTAGAATCGATGCTCGGAAAAAGAATGGATTTGATTGGCGTTCCAGAAGCACAATGGGGTAAAATAAGAGAAGAATTTTTAGTAGATCATCAGCAGGAAAACGAAGGATCAAATGAACCGGCTGAAGAAGACCCGCTTATTGCCGAGGCGAAAAAGCTTGTCGGAGCGGATTTAATTGAAATAAAAGACTAACAAAATGAAAGAGAGTGAATGCTATGCGTGGCGGAATGGGAAATATGCAAAAAATGATGAAACAAATGCAAAAAATGCAAAAGGACATGGCGAAGGCTCAAGAAGAGCTTGCAGAAAAGGTTGTTGAAGGAACTGCAGGCGGCGGTATGGTAACAGTAAAAGCAAACGGCCAAAAAGAAATCCTGGATGTCATCATCAAAGAAGAAGTTGTTGATCCGGAAGATATCGATATGCTTCAAGATTTAGTGCTTGCTGCAACGAATGAAGCTTTGAAAAAAGTTGACGAGATCACAAACGAGACAATGGGTCAATTTACAAAGGGAATGAACATGCCAGGTTTATTCTAGGGGGATAAAAGAACATGCAATATCCTGAACCAATATCAAAGCTGATTGACAGCTTTATGAAATTGCCAGGGATCGGACCGAAAACAGCGGTTCGTCTGGCTTTTTTTGTTCTAGGTATGAAAGAAGATGTGGTATTAGATTTTGCGAAAGCATTAGTAAATGCGAAACGCAACCTGACATATTGTTCAGTTTGCGGGCATATTACAGATCAGGATCCTTGCTATATATGTGAAGATACACGCAGGGATAAGTCTGTTATCTGTGTTGTGCAAGACCCTAAGGATGTTATCGCTATGGAGAAAATGAAGGAATACAACGGACAGTATCACGTTCTCCACGGAGCTATTTCTCCAATGGACGGAATCGGACCGGAGGATATTAAAATACCAGAATTGTTAAAACGATTACAGGATGATCAAGTGACAGAAGTGATTCTCGCGACAAACCCTAATATAGAAGGGGAAGCCACGGCGATGTATATATCAAGGCTCCTAAAGCCGTCTGGTATTAAGCTCTCCCGTATTGCCCACGGACTGCCTGTCGGCGGCGATTTGGAATATGCTGATGAGGTCACTCTTTCTAAAGCACTTGAAGGAAGACGTGAATTGTAAGGAGGAAAAAGCGATCCATGGGTTTTCTTCGCAAGAAAACATTAAGAAGAGAGTTTGATGAAAAACTAACCGAGCAGCTTTTTAAGCAAAAGGAAGAGTGGAACAGGCAGAAAAAGCTGGTTGAAAAAAGCTTAGAACCATCTGCTGAAGTGTTATACGAACTGAAAGTAGCTGAAGCAAAGTATTTTTTCTATTTGAGGGAAGCGAAGCAGCGGAATTTAAAAATCAGCCGGTGGAAGTAAGTGGTCTAAACTCCTGGATCTTCTCATAAGCTTGTACTAGAACAAGCAAAGGAGATGAGAAGATTCATGGAGCCTATTTTTATTATAGGGATTATTTTAGGGCTGGTTATCCTTCTTTTTTTATCAGGTTCAGCCGCAAAGCCTTTAAAGTGGATTGGCATTACAGCTGTTAAATTTGTGGCGGGCGCTTTGCTGCTGGTTTGCGTAAATATGTTTGGCGGCAGTCTTGGCATTCATGTCCCGATTAATCTTGTCACAACAGCTATCAGCGGAATTTTAGGGATACCGGGAATAGCCGCGTTAGTAGTCATTAAGCAATTTATTATTTAAATGATAATATATGTTGACTTTAATAATCGAAGGTGTTATTCTAGTATACGTCGCTGATGACAAGTCGCTTTTCAGAAAGAAATCATTCAAAAAAAGTTATTGACGAGATTGGCGAAAAATGTTATGATTATAAAGTCGCTTAAAGAGCGGTAAACAAAGTTCTTTGAAAACTAAACAAGACAAAACGTACCTGTTAATTCATTTTTTATAAAATCGCACAGCAATGTGCGTAGTCAGTCAAACTAGGATCTGCATGATGCAGGTCACACAGGTGTCGCCGCAGGATGCGGTGGACTTAACCTGTGATCCATTTATCGGAGAGTTTGATCCTGGCTCAGGACGAACGCTGGCGGCGTGCCTAATACATGCAAGTCGAGCGGACAGATGGGAGCTTGCTCCCTGATGTTAGCGGCGGACGGGTGAGTAACACGTGGGTAACCTGCCTGTAAGACTGGGATAACTCCGGGAAACCGGGGCTAATACCGGATGCTTATTTGAACCGCATGGTTCAAATATAAAAGGTGGCTTCGGCTACCACTTACAGATGGACCCGCGGCGCATTAGCTAGTTGGTGAGGTAACGGCTCACCAAGGCAACGATGCGTAGCCGACCTGAGAGGGTGATCGGCCACACTGGGACTGAGACACGGCCCAGACTCCTACGGGAGGCAGCAGTAGGGAATCTTCCGCAATGGACGAAAGTCTGACGGAGCAACGCCGCGTGAGTGATGAAGGTTTTCGGATCGTAAAGCTCTGTTGTTAGGGAAGAACAAGTACCGTTCGAATAGGGCGGTACCTTGACGGTACCTAACCAGAAAGCCACGGCTAACTACGTGCCAGCAGCCGCGGTAATACGTAGGTGGCAAGCGTTGTCCGGAATTATTGGGCGTAAAGGGCTCGCAGGCGGTTTCTTAAGTCTGATGTGAAAGCCCCCGGCTCAACCGGGGAGGGTCATTGGAAACTGGGGAACTTGAGTGCAGAAGAGGAGAGTGGAATTCCACGTGTAGCGGTGAAATGCGTAGAGATGTGGAGGAACACCAGTGGCGAAGGCGACTCTCTGGTCTGTAACTGACGCTGAGGAGCGAAAGCGTGGGGAGCGAACAGGATTAGATACCCTGGTAGTCCACGCCGTAAACGATGAGTGCTAAGTGTTAGGGGGTTTCCGCCCCTTAGTGCTGCAGCTAACGCATTAAGCACTCCGCCTGGGGAGTACGGTCGCAAGACTGAAACTCAAAGGAATTGACGGGGGCCCGCACAAGCGGTGGAGCATGTGGTTTAATTCGAAGCAACGCGAAGAACCTTACCAGGTCTTGACATCCTCTGACAATCCTAGAGATAGGACGTCCCCTTCGGGGGCAGAGTGACAGGTGGTGCATGGTTGTCGTCAGCTCGTGTCGTGAGATGTTGGGTTAAGTCCCGCAACGAGCGCAACCCTTGATCTTAGTTGCCAGCATTCAGTTGGGCACTCTAAGGTGACTGCCGGTGACAAACCGGAGGAAGGTGGGGATGACGTCAAATCATCATGCCCCTTATGACCTGGGCTACACACGTGCTACAATGGACAGAACAAAGGGCAGCGAAACCGCGAGGTTAAGCCAATCCCACAAATCTGTTCTCAGTTCGGATCGCAGTCTGCAACTCGACTGC
>NZ_CP096889.1:37500-92500 GCF_004124315.2 Bacillus cabrialesii
TTCCGGAGGAAAACAAAGACAAAGCAATTCAGCTCGCTAAACAGATCGATCATAAAAATATGCAGAGCATTGTTTTATACGGTTCACAAGCTCAGTCTAAACTGCTGAATTTTTCTCATACCATGATTGATCATGTTCAAAAAAAGGATGTCGGAGAGATTGGTGAAATACTTGGAGAGCTGATGAAAAAACTGGAGCAAGTAAATCCTGATGATCTTCAGTCTAAGAAAAAGGGTTTTTTGGCACGCGTGTTCGGAAGAGTATCGAATTCTCTTCAGGAGGTTCTGTCTAAATATCAAAAGACCAGCGTACAGATAGACAGAATCAGCTTGAAGCTGGAGCATGCTAAAAATGCTTTAATCAGTGACAATAAGCTGTTAGAGCAGCTATATGAAAAAAACAAAGAGTATTTTGCTGCGCTGAATGTTTATATCGCTGCAGGGGAATTGAAGCTGGAGGAATTAAAAACAAAAACGATTCCTGAACTGAGGCAACAGGCCGAATCAAGTGAGCACAACCAAATGGCCGTTCAAGAAGTAAACGATTTGGTTCAATTTGCTGACCGGTTAGATAAAAGGGTGCACGATTTGCTGTTGAGCAGGCAAATTACAATCCAAAGCGCTCCGCAAATTAGGCTGATTCAGAATACAAATCAAGCGTTAGCTGAAAAAATCCAGTCATCTATTGTGACTGCGATTCCGCTTTGGAAAAATCAAGTGGCGATTGCGCTAACACTTTTAAGGCAACGCAATGCAGTGGATGCCCAACAGAAAGTATCTGATACAACCAACGAGCTTCTACTGAAGAATGCGGAGCTTTTGAAAACCAATACGATTGAAACCGTGCGGGCAAATGAACGAGGTCTTGTTGATATCGATACTTTAAAGAAGGTACAGGAAAGCTTAATCAGCACGCTGGAAGAAACGTTGACCATACAAGAAGAGGGTCGAATCAAACGCCGTCAGGCAGAAGAAGAGCTCATGATGATGGAAGGCGATTTGAAGCAAAAGCTGCTTACCCTAAAGGAAAGATAGTTACCAGTAAGTCTAGCTTTAAGTTCTGTGAGAGGCACGATATAATAAAGTATAAGAAGACACATTCAAAGGATTGTTTTTATGAACACACCTTTATATACAGCATTGATTCAACATGCGAGAAGAAATTCTCATTCATTTCATGTTCCGGGACATCACAATGGAGATGTCTTTTTTGATGACGCAAAGTCGATATTTGATCCGCTTCTCACCATTGATGTAACTGAACTGGCAGGGCTGGATGATCTCCATCATCCTTCAGGGGTGATTAAGGAAGCCCAAGGGCTTGTCAGTCAATTATATGGATCGGCGGAAAGTTTTTTTCTGGTGAATGGTACGACTGTCGGAAATTTAGCGATGATTTTATCTGTTTGTGAACCGGGTGATACAATTCTGGTTCAAAGAAACTGTCATAAATCTGTATTTCATGCTGTTGATTTGTCGGGTGCTGAGCCGGTTTACCTCGCACCTGACATTGATGCAGCGTTGCATGTGCCTACGCATGTCCCGATTGATACCATTAAAGAAGCCTTGGCGGCATATCCAGATGCGAAAGGCCTGGTGCTGACCAATCCGACTTATTACGGGCATAGTACTGATTTGACCGAAATCATTTCAGAGGCCCATAAGTACGGGATCCCTGTTTTGGTGGATGAAGCGCATGGCGCACATTTTGTCTTGGGGGAGCCTTTTCCTGTTTCAGCTCTAAAAATGGGAGCGGATATTGTTGTACAGTCGGCTCACAAAACGCTGCCTGCCATGACGATGGGTTCCTATCTGCACCTCAGCAATAGCAGCAGAGTTGACCGGGATCGGGTGGCAGAGTACTTAAACCGACTACAAAGCAGCAGCCCGTCCTATCCGATTATGGCTTCGTTAGACGTTGCCCGCGCTTATGTTCAGCGTATTATAGAAGAACAGAAGCTTCCTGACATTCTGCAGCGAATCCAATCACTTAAACAAACGTTTGATTCACTTACAAATGCAGAAGCTGTCAGACCGGCCGACCCACGAATGATAACGGATCCGCTGAAGCTCACCATTCGTTCGAAACGGGGCCATTCTGGGTATACGCTGCAAAACATATTAGAGCGAGCCAACATATTTACTGAGCTTGCTGACGAAAATCAAGTCTTGCTCGTTCTTCCATTAGGAGGAAAACGCAGAATAAACGCTGAAACCATTAAAAGCATTGATGGAGAGATTGAAAAAACGCCTTCGGATCAGATGTTTGTTTCTGCAGAATGGGGAGCGCAGCCTGTTACTGTTTTGCCTTATCAAAAAAAGGTCTTGCATACGTTCAAGAAAGAATATGTGGACTTTGATGAAGCAGCAGGCCGGCTGAACGCAGAGGATGTCATTCCTTATCCCCCGGGTATCCCGATGATCATGGCGGGAGAAAGAATAACGGAAGAAAGTGTGCAAAAGCTCAGCCGCTTGATCAGCATGAAAACGCATGTTCAAGGGAATATGAAAATCAAAGAGAAACAACTACTTGTTTATATAGAAGAGGAGAAATCATGAGCGGTTTATTTATTACATTCGAAGGTCCTGAAGGTGCGGGGAAAACGACTGTTCTGCAGGAAATCAAAAACATACTGACAGCAGAAGGCCTTCAGGTTACGGCAACTCGAGAGCCAGGCGGCATAGATATTGCAGAACAAATTCGAGAGGTTATTCTGAATGAGAACAACACATTAATGGACCCAAAGACAGAAGCTCTCTTATATGCGGCTGCAAGACGCCAGCATTTAGTTGAAAAAGTAAAACCAGCATTAGAACAGGGGCATGTTGTTCTTTGCGACAGATTCATAGACAGCTCGCTCGCCTACCAAGGGTACGCAAGAGGACTTGGGATTGATGAGGTTCTGTCAATTAACGAATTTGCAATTGGTGATATGATGCCCCATGTAACGGTTTATTTTTCAATTGATCCAGAAGAAGGGCTGAAACGGATTCATGCAAACGGATCGCGGGAGAAAAACCGGCTTGATTTAGAAAAATTAAGCTTCCATACAAAGGTACAGGAAGGTTATCAAGAACTGATGAAGCGATTCCCGAAGAGATTTCATTCAATTGATGCCAGCCAATCCAAAGATTCTGTCGTTCAGGACGTTCTCAAGGTTATCAATGAAGCATTGAAAAAAATTCAATTGTGACCTGTTTCCCAATAGTTGATATAATAATGTAAACGAGATCATTGTTGTTTCCAATCTAAAGGAGGCCTTCACAGATGAAATTAATAGTGGCAGTTGTTCAAGATCAGGACAGCAACAGACTTTTGAAAACTTTAACAGATCACAACTTTAGAGTCACAAAGCTTGCGACGACGGGAGGATTTCTTAAATCAGGCAATACAACGTTTATGATTGGTGTCGAGGACATACGCGTCGATAAAGCATTAAGTCTTATTAAAGAAAACGGACAGAAACGTGATCAGATGATTGCCCCTGTATCTCCAATGGGCGGAAATGCTGATTCATATGTCCCTTATCCAGTCGAAGTTGAAGTTGGCGGAGCGACAGTATTTGTCCTTCCAGTCGATGAATTTCATCAATTTTAAGGATTTGAAACTGTGAAAATTAATAAAGATATACGTACTTTTATAGATAATAAGCAGCTTCCTTCTGTGAAAACTTCTGAGATCACAGCATCGTTTAAAACATCAATGGAAAACCATAGCAGCAAATTGAAATTTGATCAGCTCACCAGACTGTTATCAGATATAGAAGCGTTTGGAAAAAGATTGACGAAGTCGCGGAATTTTAAAGATCTGGCGAGATTTAAAGGACTTGTAAAACGTTTTGTCAAAGAAACTGTAGACAGCGGTCTTTCACATGAAACATCGAAAAGCTTTGACCTGTATGGCAACAGCAGAACACTGGGTCTTGTGAAAGAAATAGATGAGAAACTGATACAGCTTACGGAAGAGATGATGGATCAGGAAAAACCGGCAATTGATTTGCTGGACCGTATTGGCGAAATAAAAGGTTTATTGATTAACCTTTACACATAGAGAGTGATACAATGGCAATATCCTGGAAGGAAATGAACGAGCTTCAGCCCAGAGTGATGAAGCTTTTATATAATAGTATTGAGAAGGACAGACTATCACACGCTTATTTATTTGAGGGAAAAAAAGGAACGGGCAAGCTTGATGCCGCGCTCCTTCTTGCGAAAAGCTTTTTTTGCCTGGAGGATGGCGCGGAGCCTTGTGAGAGCTGTCGAAACTGTAAACGGATAGAGTCAGGGAACCACCCTGATCTCCATCTAGTCCAGCCTGATGGTTTATCGATCAAAAAGGCGCAAATTCAAGCGCTGCAAGAGGAGTTTTCTAAGACAGGGCTTGAGTCGCATAAAAAGCTTTATATTATTTCGCACGCAGATCAAATGACAGCGAATGCGGCGAACAGCCTGCTAAAATTTTTAGAAGAACCGAATAAAGACACAATGGCCATCCTCATCACTGAGCAGCCCCAAAGGTTATTGGACACCATCATTTCAAGATGCCAAACCCTTCCTTTTCAGCCTTTGCAGCCGAAAGCAATTGAAGACAGACTGATCGAACAGGAAGTCTCGCCTCATATGGCAAGACTTCTTGCGAACATGACCAACAATGTAGCTGAAGCAGTCGAATTAAGTCGAAATGATGAGTTTGCAGAGTCTAGAGTGAAAGTGATAAAATTGTATGAAGTCCTACACCAGCGGAAAGGACATGCTTTTTTCTTTATTCAAGATCAATGGATGCCCTTTTTCAAAGAAAAAACCCATCAAGAAATGGGTCTTGATATGCTCTTATTGATATATCGCGATGTGTTGTCCATCCAAATAGGAAATGAAGATAAATTGATTTATCAAGACTTATTCCAATCAATAAAACAGCATGCGCTACAATCAACACAACAAAGCGTTACGAATCAGATACTTGCTGTTTTAGAAGCAAAGAAACGGCTTCATTCCAATGTGAATGTACAAGGATTAATGGAGCACTTGGTGTTAATGTTGCAGGAGGGATAAGCTTGTACAATGTAATTGGTGTCCGCTTTAAGAAAGCGGGTAAAATATATTATTTTGATCCGAATGGATTTCATATAGAACATGACAGCTGCGTAATTGTAGAAACTGTCAGAGGCGTTGAGTACGGCCAGGTTGTGATTGCAAACAAACAGGTGGATGAGCATGATGTGGTGCTGCCCCTTAGAAAAGTGATACGCGTGGCAGACGAGCGCGATCTTCTCATCGTAGAAGAAAACAAACAGGAAGCTTTATCAGCATTTGACATCTGCCAAAAGAAAGTGGCTGAACATGGCTTGGATATGAAGCTGGTCGATGTTGAATTTACGTTTGACCGTAATAAAGTCATTTTTTACTTCACTGCTGACGGCCGAGTTGACTTTAGAGAGCTTGTTAAGGATTTGGCTTCTATCTTTAAAACAAGAATTGAGCTTCGCCAAATCGGAGTGAGGGATGAGGCGAAAATGCTCGGAGGAATCGGCCCTTGCGGAAGAATGCTTTGCTGTTCAACGTTCCTTGGAGATTTTGAACCCGTTTCCATTAAAATGGCCAAGGATCAGAACTTGTCTTTAAATCCTACGAAGATTTCAGGTCTTTGCGGACGTTTGATGTGCTGTCTAAAATATGAGAACGATGAATATGAGACGGCAAAAGAACAGCTTCCGGATTTAGGAGAAATGATTACGACAGCAAGCGGCCCTGCAAAGGTCGTTGGGCTTAATATTCTGGAACGGGTGCTTCAGGTGGAACTGATAAACCGTGAAAAAGTGATAGAATATACTTGGGAAGAGCTCTTGGAAGAGGGCGTCGTATCCGCACAAACCACAGATTAACGAGGTGTGGAACCTTGGATAAAAAAGAGTTATTTGATACAGTCATTAACTTAGAAGAACAAATTGGCTCACTGTACCGGCAGCTGGGAGATTTGAAGCAGCATATCGGTGAGATGATTGAGGAAAATCATCATTTACAGCTTGAAAACAAGCATTTGCGCAAACGGCTGGACGATACGACGCAGCAGATTGAAAAGTTCAAAGCTGATAAAAAAGAATTAAAAACACAGAAGACAGAGCAAACTGATATTGGGGAAGGATATGATAATCTGGCACGCCTGTACCAAGAAGGATTTCATATCTGCAATGTCCACTATGGAAGTGTTCGAAAAGAAGATTGTCTTTTCTGTCTGTCATTCTTGAATAAAAAATAAGGAAAAGGCTTCCGCATCAGACGGGAGCCTTTTTCAAAGGTACTGAAAGGATAAGAAGATGGTTTCATTACGTGATGATGAAAGATTAGATTATTTGCTGGCAGAGGACATGAAAATCATACAAAGTCCAACGGTGTTTGCTTTTTCATTGGACGCTGTGCTTCTGTCCAGATTTGCGTACGTTCCGATACAAAAAGGAAAAATCGTTGATCTGTGCACCGGCAATGGCATTGTTCCGCTGCTGCTCAGTACAAGATCAAAAGCAGACATTCTTGGAGTCGAAATTCAAGAAAGGCTGCATGATATGGCTATTCGCAGTGTGGAGTACAATAAACTGCAGGAACAGATTCAGATCATACATGATGATTTGAAAAACATGCCCGAGAAGCTGGGGCATAACCGATATGATGTGGTCACCTGCAATCCGCCGTATTTTAAAACGCCGAAACAGACAGAACAAAACATGAACGAGCACCTCAGAATCGCAAGACATGAAATCCACTGCACACTGGAGGATGTCATTTCAGTCAGCAGCAAGCTGCTTAAGCAAGGAGGAAAGGCAGCCCTTGTTCACCGGCCGGGCCGGCTTTTGGAGATTTTTGAACTGATGAAGGCTTATCAAATTGAGCCGAAGCGTGTGCAATTTGTCTATCCGAAGCAAGGGAAAGAAGCCAATACCATTTTGGTTGAAGGAATTAAAGGCGGACGTCCGGATTTAAAAATTCTTCCCCCTCTGTTTGTTTATGATGAACAAAATGAATATACGAAAGAAATCAGGACCATTTTATATGGAGACAAATAACCATTTCTTCTACGTCGTGAAATGTAAGGATAATAGCTGGTATGCCGGGTATACCAACGATCTGCAGAAACGGGTAAAAACACACAATGATGGAAAGGGCGCAAAGTATACAAAAGTACGGCGTCCAGTTGAATTGATTTTTGCCGAGGCTTTCACAACGAAGCGGGAAGCCATGCAGGCGGAATATTATTTCAAAAAACTAACTCGAAAGAAAAAAGAGCTTTATATAGAAGAAAAGCGGAACAGCGAGGAGGCTGTATATGTTAAGGCGCCAAATGAGCTTTAATGGAAAGTCGGACATGGGGATTCTTTATTTGGTCCCAACCCCAATCGGGAATTTAGAGGATATGACATTTCGGGCAATCGACACGTTGAAATCAGTGGATGCGATTGCTGCGGAAGATACGAGACAAACGAAAAAGCTTTGTCATGTATACGAAATTGAAACACCTCTCGTTAGTTATCACGAACATAACAAAGAAAGCAGCGGCCACAAAATCATTGAATGGCTGAAATCGGGAAAAAACATCGCTCTTGTCAGTGATGCCGGGCTGCCGACGATATCTGATCCGGGAGCGGAAATCGTGAAGGATTTTACAGAGATAGGCGGTTATGTTGTTCCGCTGCCAGGAGCAAATGCCGCATTAACAGCACTAATCGCTTCAGGGATTGTACCGCAGCCTTTCTTCTTTTATGGTTTTCTCAACAGGCAGAAAAAAGAAAAGAAAAAGGAGCTTGAAATCCTTAAAAAAAGGCGAGAAACGATTGTTTTTTATGAAGCGCCTCACAGATTGAAGGAAACCTTGTCAGCGATGGCAGAAATATTAGGAGATCGGGAAATTGCTGTAACGCGCGAACTTACTAAGAAATATGAAGAGTTCATCAGAGGCACGATATCAGAGGTCATTGAATGGGCAAACGAGGATCAGATACGCGGTGAGTTTTGCCTCGTCGTAGAAGGAAGCAAAAATGAAGAATCAGATGAGGAAGCACAATGGTGGGAAATCCTCACGGTAAAAGAACATGTCGAGCACTACATCTCGAAAGGCGCTACTTCTAAAGAAGCTATTAAAAAAGCAGCGGTCGATCGCAATGTTCCAAAGCGTGAAGTGTATGATGCTTACCATATCCAGCAATAAAAAAACGTTCTTGTGTCATAACAAGAACGTTTTTTGTACAAGAAATGATTATTTAAGGTTTTGAAGCTGGTTTTGGATTTCGCTGATGATTTGCTCAGCGCCTTCTTTACTAAGAACCAATTTACCGCCTGCAAGTTTAAGGTTATCATCAGAAACTTCACCAGTTACTTGGCAAGTCATGTTTGGTTTATATTTTTTAAGGATGATTTTTTCATCATCAACATAAATTTCAAGAGCATCTTTTTCTGCGATTCCAAGAGTACGACGCAGTTCGATAGGAATAACTACACGTCCTAATTCATCAACTTTACGCACAATACCAGTAGATTTCATAAACATTCTCCTCCCGAGAGATAATTATTTGGTTGAATTATATTTTTCTTCGTCATTATTCGACAAAATCCTTACCTTCATAGCATAACAAGGTTTCCAATAATCGTCAATCTTTTTGTTTACTATTGATTGTAAGAATTAGTTCTTATAGTCAGTAATGTCTCGGAAACTACCGGAATAACAGCATTTTATAAATTTCTAATAAAGCTATTATCCTACTAAAATTCCTTTTAAATCAAGACTTTCGAACCAAGGTTTTTTATTTCATTTGATTATATACGACAAAATTCGACATGAACAGACTTTTTTTATTTTCATTAAAGATTTTTAATTTTAATTATTCTTTTTCAGGGCATACGTATATATTCTTGATCTTAAAGGCTAAGATGGTATCATAGATAAAGGATAAATATAAATACTAATCATATATGATTTGCACTTATCGCCGCTCTCGTCCTTTGGGCGGGAGCTTTTTGACATTCTGATTGGGAGGTTTCATGATGCCGCAAGAAAACAATACATTTTACATTACAACACCGATTTATTATCCGAGCGGAAAATTACATATCGGCCATGCATATACGACAGTCGCGGGAGATGCAATGGCGCGTTACAAAAGATTAAAAGGGTTTGATGTTCGCTATTTAACGGGAACGGACGAGCATGGACAAAAGATCCAGCAAAAAGCTGAGCAGGAAAACATTACACCTCAGGAGTATGTGGATCGCGCAGCGGCAGATATTCAGAAACTGTGGAAGCAGCTTGAAATCTCAAATGATGACTTTATCCGTACGACAGAAAAACGGCATAAAGTTGTGATTGAAAAGGTGTTTCAAAAGCTTCTTGATAATGGAGACATCTATCTTGATGAATATGAAGGCTGGTACAGTATTCCCGATGAAACGTTCTACACGGAAACACAGCTCGTTGATATCGAGCGAAATGAAAAGGGAGAGGTCATTGGCGGAAAAAGCCCTGACAGCGGACACCCTGTTGAATTGATTAAAGAGGAATCTTATTTCTTCCGTATGGGGAAATACGCTGACCGTCTTCTGAAATACTATGAAGAAAACCCGACATTCATTCAGCCGGAATCACGTAAAAACGAAATGATCAACAACTTCATCAAGCCTGGACTTGAGGATTTAGCTGTATCACGTACTACTTTTGATTGGGGCGTGAAGGTGCCGGAAAATCCAAAGCATGTTGTATATGTTTGGATTGACGCACTATTTAACTATTTAACAGCACTCGGTTATGATACCGAAAATGATGAGCTTTATCAAAAATATTGGCCTGCCGATGTTCATTTAGTCGGTAAGGAGATTGTGCGATTCCATACCATTTACTGGCCGATTATGCTGATGGCTCTGGATCTGCCGCTGCCGAAGCAAGTATTCGCGCATGGCTGGCTTTTGATGAAAGACGGAAAAATGTCGAAATCAAAAGGGAACGTTGTAGATCCGGTTACATTAATTGAACGCTACGGTTTAGATGAGCTTCGTTATTACCTGCTTCGCGAAGTGCCATTCGGATCTGACGGTGTATTCACGCCGGAAGGTTTTGTTGAACGGATTAACTATGATTTAGCGAACGATTTAGGAAACCTATTGAATCGTACGGTCGCGATGATCAATAAGTATTTTGACGGACAAATCGGTTCTTACAAAGGTGCCGTAACGGAATTTGACCAGACGCTCACTTCAGTCGCTGAAGAAACAGTGAAGGCTTACGAGAAAGCAATGGAAAATATGGAGTTCTCGGTGGCCCTTTCAACATTATGGCAGCTAATCAGCCGCACAAATAAATACATTGATGAGACAGCTCCATGGGTGCTTGCGAAAGATCCGGCAAAAGAAGAAGAACTGCAATCTGTTATGTATCACTTAGCTGAATCATTGCGTATTTCAGCTGTGTTGCTTCAGCCGTTCTTAACAAAGACACCGGAAAAAATGTTCGAGCAGCTGGGCATTACTGACGAATCGTTAAAAGCGTGGGATAGCATTACAGCTTTCGGCCAGCTGAAAGATACAAAAGTACAAAAAGGCGAGCCGTTATTCCCTCGTTTAGAGGCAGAAGAAGAAATTGCTTACATCAAAGGGAAGATGCAGGGCTCTGCGCCAGCGAAAGAAGAAACAAAAGAAGAAGAACCGCAAGAGGTTGATCGTTTACCTGAAATTACGATCGATCAATTCATGGATGTAGAACTTCGCGTGGCGGAGGTCATCAAGGCAGAGCCAGTGAAAAAAGCAGACCGTTTATTGAAGCTTCAGCTGGATCTTGGTTTTGAAAAACGCCAAGTCGTTTCCGGCATTGCGAAGCATTATACGCCTGAAGAGCTTGCAGGGAAAAAACTTGTATGTGTAACAAATCTAAAACCGGTTAAGCTGAGAGGCGAGCTTTCTCAAGGTATGATCCTAGCAGGGGAAGCAGACGGCGTGTTAAAAGTCGTGTCTATTGATCAGTCATTACCGAAAGGCACAAGAATTAAATAGTGATAAACAAAAGGTGTTTCACGTGTAACAATTCGTCGAACACCTTTTGTGTTTCGACAAGAAAGGAGTTTTTTACTGATGTTGTTTGACACACACGCGCATTTAAATGCGGAACAATATGATACTGATTTGGAAGAGGTTATTGAACGGGCAAAAGCTGAGAAAGTCGAACGAATTGTCGTAGTTGGTTTTGACCGTCCGACAATTACCCGTGCGATGGAAATGATTGAGGAATATGATTTTATTTATGCAGCCATCGGCTGGCACCCTGTTGACGCGATTGATATGACAGATGAAGATTTAGCGTGGATTAAAGAGCTTTCTGTTCATGAAAAAGTGGTAGCGATAGGTGAAATGGGACTGGATTATCATTGGGATAAATCTCCTAAAGATGTTCAAAAAGAGGTATTCAAAAAACAAATCGCCTTAGCAAAAGAGGTCAATCTGCCTATTATCATTCATAACCGTGATGCTACGGAGGATGTCGTGACGATTTTGAAAGAGGAAGGCGCTGAAGCTGTTGGCGGAATCATGCACTGCTTTACAGGAAGTGCGGAAGTGGCGAGAGAATGCATGAAAATGAATTTTTATTTATCATTTGGGGGACCGGTGACATTCAAAAATGCGAAGAAGCCGAAGGAAGTTGTGAAGGAAATTCCGAATGACCGTTTACTGATTGAAACTGATTGCCCGTTTCTCACACCCCACCCTTTCCGCGGGAAAAGAAATGAACCAAGCTATGTGAAATATGTGGCGGAGCAAATCGCTGAATTAAAAGGAATGACCTTCGAAGAGGTTGCGTCAATCACGACTGAAAATGCAAAAAGACTTTTCCGTATAAACTGACAAGAAACGCTAGCGGGTTTTGTAAGAGCTTGTCCCTTGCAGCGTTTTTCTATAAAAGTTCTACAGGCTTTCTTCTCCTCATAGGATAGGTTTGTCGACAAGTCTTTCTTCCGTTTCTCAGTGTATTTCAGGATAATGAAGAAGACACTGAGCTTTTGGGGGAAAGAGAAGGGAGGGTTGACAGCCTTTTAGATACTCTATATAATCTCTCCGAGGAGAAGGAGGCGTTTTTCATCATACAAAAAATGAAAAAGCTGTTTTCCGTAAAGCTTAGCAAAAGCAAAGTCATTCTGGTTGCTGCTTGTTTGCTATTGGCGGGAAGCGGGACTGCGTACGCGGCTCATGAGCTGACGAAACAATCAGTCTCAGTTTCTATCAATGGCAAAAAGAAACATATACGCACACATGCAAAAACAGTCGGAGATCTTTTGGAGACGCTTGATATAAACACAAGAGACGAAGATAAGGTCACACCTGCTAAAAAGACAGAGATAACAGCAGATCTGGACGTTGTGTATGAGGCTGCAAAACCTGTGAAGCTTACAATAAACGGGGAAGAAAAGACATTATGGTCAACAGCAAAAACGGTCGGTGCATTACTGGACGAACAAGATGTTGATGTGAAAGAACACGATCAAATTGATCCCGCAATAGATACAGATATTTCGAAAGACATGAAGATTAACGTAGAACCCGCATTCCAGGTGACTGTGAATGATGCAGGAAAACAAAAGAAGATCTGGACGACTTCGACTACGGTCGCTGACTTTTTAAAACAGCAAAAGATGAACATAAAAGACGAAGATAAAATCAAGCCTGCGTTAGATGCAAAGCTGACGAAAGGAAAGGCTGATATTACAATTACTCGTATCGAAAAGGTCACCGATGTAGTTGAAGAGAAAATAGCGTTCGATGTAAAAAAGCAAGAAGACGCTTCTCTTGAAAAAGGGAAAGAAAAGGTCGTCCAAAAAGGAAAAGAAGGCAAGCTTAAAAAACATTTTGAAGTCGTTAAAGAAAACGGCAAAGAAGTGTCCAGAGAGCTTGTAAAAGAAGAAACAGCTGAACAAAGCAAAGATAAAGTGATTGCTGTCGGCACAAAGCAAAGCAGTCCGAAGATTGAAAAGGTCAGTGCTTCCGGTGATTCAAAAACAGTTGTGTCCCGCAGCAATGAATCAACAGGCAAAGTCATGACGGTATCATCTACGGCTTATACAGCAAGCTGCAGCGGATGTTCAGGACATACAGCTACAGGCGTCAATTTGAAAAATAATCCGAATGCGAAAGTTATCGCTGTAGATCCAAATGTCATTCCGCTAGGCGCCAAAGTCCACGTTGAAGGCTATGGGTATGCCATTGCTGCAGATACTGGTTCAGCAATTAAAGGGAACAAAATAGACGTCTTTTTCCCAGAGAAATCATCGGCGTACCGATGGGGAAATAAAACAGTCAAAATTAAAATCTTAAATTAATCTATACTTATGTATTCAGAGGGTTTTGCGCCCTCTGTTTTTTTCGTTATAATAGACAAAGTGTATTTTCTGATTATTAGACGCTCGACATAAGAAAAAGTTTCATAAATATACAAAAGTTTTTATTTTGTCTTGGAGGAAATAATGAAAATTAAAGAGATCATTGTGGTCGAGGGACGTGATGATACGGCCCGCATCAAATTGGCTGTTGATGCAGACACAATTGAAACAAATGGTTCAGCTATCGATGATCAAGTGATTGAACAAATCCGTTTGGCCCAGAAGACCAGGGGCGTCATCATTTTAACGGATCCGGACTTCCCGGGAGAGAAGATCCGCAAAACCATTTCAGAGGCTGTACCCGGCTGTAAACATGCTTTTTTGCCAAAGCATCTTGCCAAACCTAAAAACAAGCGGGGAATTGGCGTGGAGCACGCATCGATTGAAAGCATTAGGGCATGTTTAGAAAACGTGCACGAAGAGATGGAAGCGCAGCCGAGTGACATTTCCGCTGAGGATCTGATTCATGCCGGACTGATTGGCGGATCTGCGGCCAAACGCCGCCGTGAACGACTGGGTGATCTGTTGAAAATCGGCTATACAAATGGCAAACAGCTTCAAAAACGGCTGCAAATGTTTCAAATTAAAAAAAGTGATTTTATGAGTGCGCTCGATACCGTTATGCGGGAGGAACAGAATGAATAAAGATATTGCGACACCGATTAGAACGAAAGAGATACTGAAGAAATACGGTTTTTCTTTTAAAAAGAGCTTAGGACAGAATTTCTTAATTGATACCAACATTTTAAACAGAATTGTCGATCACGCAGAAGTGACAGAGAAAACAGGTGTCATTGAAATCGGCCCGGGAATCGGGGCTTTGACCGAACAGCTCGCCAAGCGGGCGAAAAAGGTCGTGGCATTTGAGATTGACCAGCGATTATTGCCGATCCTGAAGGATACGCTGTCTCCTTATGACAATGTCACTGTCATTCATCAGGATGTATTAAAGGCTGACGTCAAATCGGTCATTGAAGAACAATTTCAAGACTGTGATGAGATCATGGTTGTAGCCAACCTTCCTTATTACGTGACAACGCCGATTATCATGAAACTGCTTGAAGAACATCTTCCGCTGAAAGGGATTGTGGTTATGCTGCAAAAAGAAGTGGCAGAGCGCATGGCGGCAGACCCTTCATCTAAGGAATACGGTTCACTTTCAATCGCGGTGCAATTTTATACAGAAGCCAAAACGGTGATGATCGTTCCGAAAACCGTGTTTGTTCCTCAGCCTAATGTCGATTCCGCCGTCATCCGTCTGATTCTCCGCGACGGCCCGGCAGTGGACGTGGAAAACGAAGCCTTTTTCTTTCAGTTAATCAAGGCAAGCTTTGCTCAGCGCCGTAAAACGCTGCTCAATAACTTAGTCAACAATCTCCCTGAAGGAAAAGCTCAAAAATCAACGATTGAACAAGTGCTGGAAGAAACAAATATTGACGGCAAGCGCCGAGGTGAATCCCTGTCTATTGAGGAGTTCGCAGCGCTATCTAACGGATTATATAAAGCCCTTTTCTAAAAGGGCTTTTTGTTTTGCGCACCACATGGACTGCCGCTACATAGGCTAGAGAAGGACCTTTAATTCATTGAGAAGAAAAAACTTGGACTCAGCGAAAAAAGGCCCTTTCTCAAGGCTCTTTCTTTCATGATGAGGCTTAGTCTATGTGTGGAGTGAGGAACGTGCAATTTCAAATAGGGGATATGGTAGCCAGAAAATCCTATCAAATGGATGTTTTGTTTCGCATTATAGGAATAGAGCAAACGAGCAAAGGAAATTCAATCGCCGTTTTGCATGGTGATGAAGTCAGGCTGATTGCTGATTCGGATTTTTCTGATCTGGTAACGGTAAAAAAAGATGAGCAGATGATGCGGAAAAAGAAAGATGAGAGCAGAATGAACGAATCGCTCGAATTGCTCCGCCAGGATTATAAGCTGCTCAGAGAAAAGCAGGAGTACTATGCGACAAGCCAATATCAGCATCAGGAGCATTATTTTCATATGCCTGGCAAGGTGCTTCACCTGGACGGTGATGAAGCGTATCTGAAAAAATGCCTGAATGTCTATAAAAAAATTGGAGTGCCGGTCTACGGCATCCATTGTCATGAAAAGAAAATGTCTGCTTCTATTGAAGAATTGCTCGACAAATATCGACCTGATATTCTGGTGATAACAGGGCATGATGCGTACTCGAAGCAAAAGGGCAGCGTTGATGATTTGAACGCGTACAGACATTCAAAGCACTTTGTTGAAACGGTTCAAAACGCCCGAAAAAAGATCCCTCACTTAGATCAGCTTGTTATTTTTGCGGGTGCCTGCCAATCCCATTTTGAATCACTCATAAGAGCGGGAGCGAATTTCGCGAGTTCACCATCAAGAGTCAACATTCATGCGCTTGATCCGGTATATATCGTCGCGAAAATCAGTTTTACGCCGTTTATGGAACGAATCAATGTATGGGAAGTGCTCCGTAATACGCTGACGAGAGAGAAAGGGCTTGGAGGTATTGAAACAAGAGGAGTGCTGAGAATTGGAATGCCTTATAAGTCCAATTAACAGATAAAAAACCCGCATAGATCTTCTATGCGGGTTTTTTATTTTACATAATGATACATAATTTACCGAAACTTGCGGAAAATAATTGAGGAATCATAGAATTTTGTCAAAATAATTTTATTGACAATGTCTTGTTAACGTTGATATAATTTAAATTTTATTTGACAAAAATGGGCTCATGTTGTACAATAAATGTAGTGAGGTGGATGCAATGGCGAAGACGTTGTCCGATATTAAAAGATCGCTTGATGGGAATTTAGGTAAAAGGCTGACGTTAAAAGCAAACGGTGGCCGCCGAAAAACGATTGAGCGTTCGGGCATTTTAGCTGAGACGTACCCTTCTGTTTTTGTGATACAACTAGATCAAGACGAGAACTCGTTTGAAAGAGTTTCATACAGTTATGCTGATATTTTGACTGAGACTGTAGAGCTGACATTTAATGATGACGCCGCAAGCTCAGTGGCATTTTAACGGGCAGTGAACCTTTTGTTTACTGCTTTTTGTTTTGCACTTTTTTGGTTTCCAGTAATTTTAACGAAAGTTCCATCTGATTTAACAAAAGATAAAACGGTCACATATTATCGTGACGTGCACGAATGGCTATCACTTCTAAAAAAGGGGTTGTTTCGTTTGGGCAGACGTCGTGGAGTTATGTCAGATGAGTTTAAATATGAGCTGGCTAAAGACCTTGGTTTTTATGACACAGTAAAAAATGGCGGCTGGGGTGAAATTAAGGCCCGCGATGCTGGTAACATGGTAAAGCGCGCCATTGAAATCGCCGAACAGCAAATGGCTCAGAATCAGAATAACCGATAAGGATGTGACCCGGGGGACATGCCGTTCCCCGGTTTTTTGCGTTGGATATAAATACATAATGGGCTGCAATATGGATATGTTCATCCTGTACTTCAAATGTGATACAATGTTCATACTTATGTTTAGATGGAGAAGTAGGTGAAAGCTATGCGTATTTTAGAAAAAGCGCCAGCCAAGATCAATCTGTCACTTGACGTCACCCGTAAACGCCCGGATGGCTATCATGAAGTCGAAATGATCATGACGACGATTGATTTAGCGGATCGGATTGAATTGACGGAGCTGGCAGAGGATGAAGTGAGGGTTTCCTCCCACAACCGTTTTGTGCCCGATGACCAAAGAAATTTAGCTTATCAGGCTGCCAAGCTGATCAAGGACAGATACAACGTGAAAAAGGGAGTTTCCATCATGATCACAAAGGCAATTCCGGTAGCTGCCGGTCTTGCCGGCGGAAGCAGTGACGCTGCGGCGACGCTCAGAGGGCTGAACAGACTGTGGAATTTAAATCTTTCAGCAGAAACGCTTGCTGAGCTTGGAGCGGAAATTGGCTCTGACGTTTCATTTTGTGTCTATGGCGGAACTGCACTGGCCACAGGACGCGGCGAGAAAATTAAACATATCAGCACGCCTCCGCACTGCTGGGTCATTTTAGCCAAGCCGACAATCGGTGTTTCAACTGCTGAAGTATACAGACAGCTAAAGCTGGATGATGTAGAGCATCCAGATGTGCATGGCATGATTGAGGCTATAGAGGAAAAGAGTTTTCAAAAGATGTGCAGCCGTTTAGGCAATGTTCTGGAATCTGTTACGCTTGATATGCATCCTGAAGTCGCGATGATCAAAAACCAAATGAAACGCTTTGGCGCAGATGCCGTGTTAATGAGCGGGAGCGGGCCGACGGTGTTTGGATTGGTTCAGTATGAATCGAAGGTGCAAAGAATTTATAACGGGTTAAGAGGCTTCTGCGATCAAGTTTATGCGGTGAGAATGATCGGCGAAAAGAACGCTCTTGATTAAATCCGTATGTTAAGTTATATTGATCTTAAAATATTCGGATTTTGGGGGTAAGTTCATGAAGTTTCGTCGCAGCGGCAGATTGGTGGACTTAACAAATTACTTGTTAACCCATCCGCACGAGTTAATACCGCTAACCTTTTTTTCTGAGCGGTATGAATCTGCAAAATCATCGATCAGTGAAGATTTAACAATTATAAAGCAAACCTTTGAACAGCAGGGGATCGGTACTTTGCTTACTGTTCCCGGAGCTGCCGGAGGCGTCAAATATATTCCGAAAATGAAGCAGGCTGAAGCTGAAGAGTTTGTGCAGACACTTGGGCAGTCGCTGGCAAATCCTGAGCGTATCCTTCCGGGCGGTTATGTATACTTAACGGATATCTTAGGAAAACCATCTGTACTCTCCAAGGTAGGGAAGCTATTTGCTTCTGTGTTTGCTGACCGCGAAATTGATGTTGTCATGACCGTTGCCACGAAAGGCATCCCTCTGGCGTACGCAGCTGCGAGCTATCTGAATGTGCCTGTCGTCATCGTTCGCAAAGACAACAAGGTAACAGAAGGCTCCACAGTCAGCATTAATTACGTCTCAGGCTCCTCAAATCGCATTCAGACGATGTCACTTGCGAAAAGAAGCATGAAAACGGGTTCAAACGTACTCATCATTGACGACTTTATGAAAGCGGGCGGCACAATTAATGGTATGATTAACCTGTTGGATGAGTTTAACGCAAATGTGGCGGGGATCGGCGTCTTGGTTGAAGCCGAAGGAGTAGATGAACGTCTTGTTGATGAATATATGTCACTTCTTACTCTTTCAACCATCAACATGAAAGAGAAGTCCATTGAAATTCAGAATGGCAATTTTCTGCGTTTTTTTAAAGACAATCTTTTAAAGAATGGAGAGACAGAATTATGACAAAAGCAGTCCACACAAAACATGCCCCAGCGGCAATCGGTCCTTACTCACAAGGGATTATCGTAAATAATATGTTTTACAGCTCAGGACAAATCCCTTTAACTCCTTCAGGCGAAATGGTGAACGGTGATATTAAGGAGCAGACTCATCAAGTATTCAGCAACTTAAAAGCGGTGCTGGAAGAAGCGGGCGCTTCTTTTGAAACAGTTGTAAAGGCAACTGTATTTATCGCGGATATGGAACAGTTCGCGGAAGTAAATGAAGTGTACGGACAATATTTTGACACTCACAAACCGGCGAGATCTTGCGTTGAAGTCGCGAGACTCCCTAAAGACGCGCTGGTCGAGATCGAAGTTATCGCATTGGTAAAATAATAAGAAAAGTGATTCTGGGTAAGCTCGGAATCACTTTTTTATTTACCTTATGCCCGAGATAAAAGCGTTATGACCTAATTGTGTAACTATATCCTATTTTTTCAAAAAATATTTTAAAAACGAGCAGGATTTCAGAAAAAATCGTGGAATTGATACTCTAATGCTTTTATATAGGGAAAAGGTGGTGAACTACTGTGGAAGTTACTGACGTAAGATTACGCCGCGTGAATACCGATGGTCGCATGAGAGCGATTGCATCCATCACGCTGGATCACGAATTTGTTGTTCATGATATTCGTGTGATTGATGGAAACAATGGTCTTTTCGTTGCGATGCCGAGTAAACGCACCCCTGATGGAGAGTTCCGCGATATTGCTCATCCAATTAATTCAAGCACGCGAGGAAAGATTCAAGATGCCGTGTTAAATGAGTATCATCGTTTGGGTGACACTGAAGCATTAGAATTCGAAGAAGCTGGAGCTTCTTAAAAAATAACCAAAAAGCAAGGACTGCTGAAAGGGCTGACAAAAGCCTTTTTCCGGCGGTCCTTTTTTAATTCTGATTTTTCAAACTTAATTGCACTCAATAGAAAATTCTTGCACTTCATGAAGTCTCCTTGAAATCAGAAGATATTTAGGATATATTTTTCTATGGATAAAAGGGATATTGGAGGCCAATAAATGGATAAGCGGTTTGCAGTTGTTTTAGCGGCTGGACAAGGAACGAGAATGAAATCAAAGCTTTATAAAGTCCTTCATCCAGTTTGCGGTAAGCCTATGGTAGAGCACGTCGTGGACGAAGCCTTAAAGTTATCTTTATCAAAGCTTGTCACGATTGTCGGACATGGTGCGGAAGATGTGAAAAAGCAGCTTGGTGATAAAAGCGAGTACGCGCTTCAAGCAGAACAGCTTGGCACTGCTCATGCTGTAAAACAGGCACAGCCATTTCTTGCTGCCGAAAAAGGCGTCACGATTGTCATATGCGGAGATACGCCGCTTTTAACAGCAGAGACAATGGAACAGATGCTGAAAGAACATACACAAAGAGAAGCGAAAGCTACGATTTTGACTGCGGTTGCAGAAGACCCAACCGGATACGGCCGCATTATTCGCGGCGAAAACGGAGCAGTTCAAAAAATCGTTGAGCATAAGGACGCCTCAGAAGAAGAACGTCTAGTGACCGAGATCAATACCGGTACGTATTGTTTTGATAATGAAGCGTTATTCCGGGCCATTGATCAGGTGTCTAATGATAATGCCCAAGGCGAGTATTATTTGCCGGATGTCATAGAGATTCTTAAAAACGAAGGCGAAACTGTTGCCGCTTACCAGACTGGTAATTTCCAAGAAACGCTCGGAGTTAATGATAGAGTTGCTCTTTCTCAGGCAGAACAATTTATGAAAGAGCGTATTAATAAACAGCATATGCAAAATGGCGTAACGCTGATTGACCCGATGAACACGTATATTTCTCCTGACGCTGTCATCGGAAGCGATACTGTAATTTATCCTGGAACTGTGATTAAAGGTGAGGTGCAAATCGGAGAAGATACGATTATCGGCCCTCATACGGAGGTTATGAATAGTTCAATTGGCAGCCGTACCGTTATTAAGCAATCGGTAGTCAATCACAGTAAAGTGGGGAATGATGTTAACATAGGACCTTTTGCTCATATCAGACCTGATTCCGTCATCGGGAATGAAGTGAAGATCGGGAATTTTGTTGAAATCAAAAAGACTCAATTCGGAGACCGAAGCAAGGCTTCTCATTTAAGCTATGTCGGTGATGCTGAGGTAGGCACAGATGTAAACCTGGGCTGCGGATCAATAACTGTCAATTATGATGGAAAGAATAAATATTTGACGAAAATTGAAGACGGCGCGTTTATCGGCTGCAACTCCAACTTGGTTGCCCCTGTCACAGTCGGAGAAGGCGCTTATGTTGCGGCTGGTTCAACTGTTACGGAAGATGTACCTGGAAAAGCGCTTGCTATTGCCAGAGCGAGACAAGTTAATAAAGACGATTATGTGAAAAATATTCATAAAAAATAATCCTAAATTCGGAGGTTTATCCATGTCTAATCAATACGGAGATAAGAATTTAAAGATTTTTTCTTTGAATTCGAATCCAGAGCTTGCAAAAGAAATCGCAGATATAGTTGGAGTTCAATTAGGAAAATGTTCTGTCACAAGATTTAGTGACGGGGAAGTCCAAATTAATATCGAAGAAAGCATTCGCGGATGTGACTGTTATATCATCCAGTCTACAAGTGACCCCGTTAACGAGCATATTATGGAACTGCTGATTATGGTAGATGCGTTAAAACGCGCTTCTGCAAAAACGATTAACATTGTTATTCCTTATTACGGTTATGCGCGTCAAGACAGAAAAGCAAGATCCCGCGAGCCAATCACAGCAAAACTTTTTGCTAACCTGCTTGAAACAGCCGGCGCGACTCGTGTGATTGCACTTGACCTGCATGCGCCGCAAATTCAAGGATTCTTTGATATACCGATTGACCACTTAATGGGTGTTCCGATTTTAGGAGAATATTTTGAAGGCAAAAACCTTGAAGATATCGTCATTGTTTCACCAGACCACGGCGGTGTGACACGCGCCCGCAAACTGGCTGACCGATTAAAAGCGCCGATTGCGATTATCGACAAACGCCGTCCGCGTCCAAACGTGGCGGAAGTCATGAATATTGTAGGTAATATCGAAGGGAAGACGGCTATCCTTATCGATGACATTATCGATACTGCAGGTACCATTACGCTTGCTGCTAATGCGCTCGTTGAAAACGGAGCGAAAGAAGTATATGCATGCTGTACACACCCTGTGCTTTCAGGTCCTGCTGTTGAACGAATTAACAATTCAACAATTAAAGAGCTTGTTGTGACAAACAGCATCAAGCTTCCTGAAGAAAAGAAAATTGAACGATTCAAGCAGCTTTCAGTCGGACCGCTTCTGGCTGAAGCGATTATTCGCGTTCATGAGCAGCAATCAGTAAGCTATCTGTTCAGCTAAACCGATTTTTGAGGTTTAAATCCTTATCGTTATGGGTATTGTTTGTAATAGGACAATAAAACGATAATAGGATGGTGCTGAATATGGCAACTTTAACGGCAAAAGAAAGAACGGACTTTACTCGTTCGTCTCTTCGGAATATCCGTACTTCAGGACATGTTCCAGGTATTATATACGGGAAAAACACGGAAAACAAACCTGTATCATTAGACAGTGTGGAGCTGATCAAAACGCTGAGGGACGAAGGGAAAAATACAGTCCTTACGCTTGACGTCGGCGGAAAGCAGCATTCTGTCATGGTAACTGACCTGCAAACGGACCCGCTGAAAAATGAAATTACTCATGCTGACTTTCAAGTGGTCAATATGAGTGAAGACATTGAGGTGGAAGTTCCGATCCATCTGACCGGAGAAGCCATTGGAGTGAAAAACGGAGGCGTATTGCAGCAGCCGCTGTATGAACTAACCGTAAAGGCTAAGCCAAAAGCCATTCCGCAAACGATTGAGGCAGACATTTCAAAGCTCGACGTAAATGAAGTGCTGACGATTGCGGATTTGCCTGCTGGCGGTGACTACTCCTTTAATCATGAATCAGATGAGGTCGTGGCTTCCATCCTTCCTCCGCAGCAGCAGGAAACAGCTGAGATAGATGAAGAGGAATCTGCCGATGCTCAGCCTGAAGGTGAAAACAAAGAACAATAATAGCTTAAGGCGTAACCCTCCCGAGGTTACGTCTTTTGTGCTAGAATGAGAAGAATTATAGCCCGTATACACAGACGGGAGTTTATGTGACTAAGGGAGGATTCGCCATGCTTGTAATTGCCGGTCTCGGAAACCCGGGGAAAAACTATGAAAATACACGGCATAATGTCGGATTTATGGTGATAGACCAGCTTGCGAAGGAATGGAATATAGAGCTGAATCAAAATAAATTTAACGGATTATACGGAACCGGATTTGTTTCCGGCAAAAAGGTTCTACTTGTTAAACCGCTTACATATATGAATTTATCAGGAGAATGTTTGCGCCCTTTAATGGACTACTATGATGTCGATAACGAAGATTTGACAGTCATATACGATGATCTTGATCTTCCGACTGGAAAAATCCGTTTGCGAACGAAAGGAAGCGCTGGAGGGCACAATGGCATTAAATCATTGATCCAGCATCTTGGAACATCCGAGTTTGACCGCATCCGCATTGGGATCGGCCGGCCTGTAAATGGCATGAAGGTCGTTGATTATGTGTTAGGTTCCTTCACCAAGGACGAAGCACCTGAGATTGATGGAGCGATCGATAAATCTGTGAAGGCTTGTGAAGCTTCTCTGAGCAAACCGTTTTTAGAAGTCATGAACGAATTTAACGCAAAGGTATAAAATGAATCAACAAAGTCCATACTACACCAAAATGACTTTTTCATCAGGAGGTCCCTTGTATGGCTTTGCATTATTATTGTCGTCATTGCGGAGTGAAAGTAGGCAGTCTCGAATCTTCCTTGGTTTCGACTGACTCACTTGGATTTCAGCACTTAACAAACGAGGAAAGAAACGATATGATTTCTTATAAAGAAAATGGAGATGTCCATGTTTTGACAATATGTGAAGATTGCCAAGAGGCGCTTGACCGAAATCCGCATTACCACGAACATCACACATTTATTCAATAAAAAGCTTTGGTGTAGACACTAGACCAAAGCGTTTTTCTGTTCTCGCAGGAAACAGAGAGGAGGGGCCATATGGACAACATTCAAACCTTTATAAAAGAAAGCGATGACTTTAAATCCATCATC
The DNA here is from genome assembly GCF_004124315.2 of Bacillus cabrialesii. Taxonomy (GTDB): domain Bacteria; phylum Bacillota; class Bacilli; order Bacillales; family Bacillaceae; genus Bacillus; species Bacillus cabrialesii. The sequence goes on from NZ_CP096889.1 coordinate 61,386, forward strand.
AACGGTTTACACGAGGGGCTGAAGGAACAGCTGCTCGCGGGTCTGTCGGGTTCCGCGCGTTCTGTTTTTACTTCCGCCCTGGCTAATGAAACGAATAAGCCAATCTTTCTAATCACCCATAACTTATATCAAGCCCAGAAAGTAACGGATGATCTGACTTCACTTCTAGAGGATCGGTCTGTCCTTTTGTACCCCGTAAATGAACTCATTTCATCAGAAATCGCAGTCGCAAGCCCTGAATTGCGTGCGCAGCGATTAGATGTCATTAATAGATTAACGAATGGGGAAGCGCCAATTGTCGTTGCTCCTGTAGCTGCAATCAGAAGAATGCTCCCGCCTGTAGAGGTGTGGAAAAACAGCCAAATGCTCATTCAAGTGGGCCATGATATAGAACCTGATCAGCTTGCATCACGTTTGGTAGAGGTAGGATATGAGCGGTCTGATATGGTTTCTGCGCCTGGAGAATTCAGCATTCGCGGTGGAATCATTGATATTTACCCGCTTACTTCAGAGCATCCGGTGAGGATTGAACTTTTTGACACCGAAGTGGATTCAATCCGCAGCTTTAATTCAGATGATCAGCGGTCAATCGAAACCCTGACTTCGATCAATATCGGTCCCGCGAAGGAATTGATTATCAGACCTGAAGAAAAAGCGCGGGCGATGGAGAAAATCGATGAAGGTCTTGCCGATAGCCTGAAAAAATTAAAGGCCGACAAGCAAAAAGAAATTCTTCATGCGAATATTTCTCATGATAAAGAACGCTTATCTGAAGGACAGACAGACCAAGAGCTGGTGAAGTATCTCTCATATTTCTATGAAAAGCCTGCTAGTTTACTAGATTATACACCTGAGAACACACTTCTGATTTTGGATGAAGTCAGCCGGATTCATGAGATGGAAGAACAGCTTCAAAAAGAAGAAGCGGAGTTCATAACAAACCTTCTTGAGGAAGGGAAGATTTTGCATGACATCAGTTTGTCATTCAGCTTCCAAAAAATAGTGGCTGAGCAAAAACGGCCTCTGCTGTACTACTCTTTATTTTTGCGGCATGTACACCATACGAGCCCGCAAAATATCGTCAATGTGTCCAGCAGACAAATGCAAAGCTTTCATGGCCAAATGAACGTACTTGCGGGTGAAATGGAGCGCTTTAAAAAATCCAACTTCACCGTTGTGTTCTTAGGAGCAAATAAAGAACGAACTCAGAGATTATCTTCGGTTCTGGCTGATTATGAAATCGAAGCCGCTATGACAGACAGCAAAAAAGCGCTTGTTCAGGGACAGGTCTATATCATGGAAGGCGAGCTCCAATCGGGATTTGAGCTGCCGTTAATGAAGCTAGCCGTTATTACGGAAGAAGAACTGTTCAAAAACCGTGTGAAAAAGAAGCCCCGAAAACAGAAGCTGACCAATGCAGAGCGTATCAAGAGCTACTCCGAGCTTCAAATTGGCGATTATGTCGTTCATATTAATCACGGGATCGGAAAGTATTTAGGGATCGAGACCCTTGAAATCAATGGAATCCATAAAGACTATTTAAATATTCATTATCAGGGAAGCGACAAGCTTTACGTCCCTGTTGAACAAATTGATCAGGTGCAAAAATATGTCGGCTCCGAAGGAAAAGAGCCGAAGCTGTATAAATTAGGCGGAAGCGAATGGAAACGGGTCAAGAAGAAAGTAGAGACATCTGTTCAGGATATTGCCGATGACTTAATCAAGCTGTATGCCGAAAGGGAAGCGAGCAAGGGCTATGCGTTTTCTCCTGACCATGAGATGCAGCGTGAATTCGAATCAGCGTTCCCTTATCAAGAGACTGAGGATCAGCTCCGCTCCATTCACGAAATTAAAAAGGATATGGAAAGAGAACGTCCGATGGACCGCTTGCTGTGCGGAGATGTAGGCTACGGGAAAACAGAGGTTGCCATACGTGCCGCGTTTAAGGCGATTGGTGACGGAAAGCAGGTCGCACTGCTCGTTCCGACAACGATATTGGCACAGCAGCACTATGAGACCATTACTGAACGTTTTCAGGATTATCCGATTAATATCGGCCTTCTCAGCAGATTCAGAACGAGAAAAGAAGCGAACGAAACGATCAAAGGATTGAAAAACGGCACTGTAGATATCGTCATCGGGACGCACCGGTTGCTATCAAAAGATGTCGTTTATAAAGACTTAGGGCTCCTCATCATTGATGAAGAGCAGCGTTTCGGTGTAACCCATAAAGAAAAGATCAAGCAGATCAAAGCCAATGTTGATGTATTAACATTAACGGCGACACCGATTCCTCGTACGCTGCATATGTCTATGCTTGGCGTAAGGGATTTGTCAGTTATCGAGACTCCGCCGGAAAACCGCTTCCCCGTACAGACGTATGTTGTGGAATACAACGGTGCCCTTGTCAGGGAGGCGATTGAACGCGAGCTTGCACGCGGAGGACAGGTCTACTTCTTGTACAACCGGGTAGAGGATATCGAGCGGAAAGCGGATGAGATCTCAATGCTTGTCCCTGACGCAAAGGTGGCTTATGCGCACGGGAAGATGACAGAAAATGAATTAGAAACCGTTATGCTAAATTTCCTTGAAGGAGAATCAGATGTTCTCGTCAGCACAACCATTATAGAAACAGGCGTAGATATCCCGAACGTTAATACGCTGATCGTATTTGACGCCGACAAGATGGGTCTTTCCCAGCTTTACCAGCTGCGGGGGCGTGTCGGCCGTTCTAATCGTGTGGCGTATGCGTACTTCACGTACCGCCGGGATAAAGTGCTGACAGAAGTGGCTGAAAAAAGGCTGCAGGCCATTAAAGAGTTCACAGAACTTGGTTCCGGTTTTAAAATCGCAATGCGAGACTTAACGATTCGCGGAGCCGGGAATCTTCTTGGCGCCCAGCAGCACGGCTTCATCGATTCAGTCGGATTTGACCTCTATTCACAAATGCTGAAGGAGGCCATTGAAGAGCGTAAAGGAGACACAGCGAAGACGGAGCAGTTTGAAACAGAAATTGATGTCGAGCTTGATGCGTATATTCCGGAAACCTATATCCAAGACGGCAAACAGAAAATTGATATGTATAAACGCTTCAGGTCTGTGGCTACAATCGAAGAGAAGAATGAACTTCAAGACGAAATGATCGACCGGTTTGGCAACTATCCGAAAGAAGTCGAATACTTGTTTACTGTTGCGGAAATGAAGGTTTATGCGAAACAAGAGCGTGTGGAGCTGGTGAAGCAGGATAAAGATGCGGTCAGATTGACGATTTCTGAAGAAGCAAGTGCTGAAATTGACGGCCAAAAGCTGTTTGAGCTCGGCAATAAATACGGCAGACAAATCGGACTGGGAATGGAAGGCAAAAAACTCAAAATCTCCATACAGACGAAAGGCAGAAGTGCCGATGAATGGCTCGAAACCGTGCTGGGCATGCTGAAGGGCCTTAAAGATGTGAAAAAGCAAACCATTTCATCAACGTAAATTTTGTTACTCTCTGGTGTATATTACATTTGATGTGACGGATACTAATTTCAAGCGAGGCGGAAGGTACATAAAGTAATTGCTTTAGGTCTTTCCCACATGTATATACCATCAAATGAAAGAGAGGCACCAGAGATGAAAGCAACCGGTATCGTACGTCGTATTGATGACTTAGGACGGGTCGTGATTCCAAAAGAAATTCGCAGAACTCTGAGAATCAGGGAAGGCGATCCGCTTGAGATTTTTGTAGATCGTGACGGAGAAGTGATTTTGAAAAAGTACTCTCCGATCAGTGAGCTTGGAGACTTTGCAAAGGAGTATGCAGACGCGCTTTACGACAGTCTCGGACATTCAGTCCTTATTTGTGACCGTGACGTATATATTGCCGTGTCTGGCAGCTCAAAAAAAGACTACTTGAACAAATCGATTAGCGAAATGCTCGAAAGAACAATGGATCAGCGCAGTTCCGTGCTTGAAAGTGATGCGAAATCAGTACAGCTTGTTAATGGCATAGATGAGGACATGAATTCTTATACTGTCGGCCCGATTGTGGCGAATGGCGATCCGATTGGCGCCGTGGTGATTTTTTCAAAGGATCAGACAATGGGCGAAGTAGAACATAAAGCCGTTGAGACAGCAGCTGGATTTTTAGCTCGTCAAATGGAACAGTAGGTCTTATTCCTTTTATCGAAAATAGGTATGAAAAGAACAGCTCTCAGTGGGACGCTGTTCTTTTTTCATGCATGCCGAAAAAGGATTCCAAGGGTTGGGATGTGGTATAATAACCTCGTTTTTATTTGTGCCGCGGTAATACATAAACCGTATTGCCCCTGACGTTGGGAAGGAGCTTTTGGATGGATGATTCAATAGGCGTTAAACGGCATTGGATTTGGCAGGGGGCTTTTGTTTTAATTCTGGCAGGCGTCATTTCAAAAATATTAAGCGCTGTTTACAGAGTCCCGTTCCAAAACATTGTCGGCGATGTTGGATTTTATATATATCAGCAGGTATATCCCTTTCTTGGTATTGCGGTTATGCTGTCAACATCAGGATTTCCGGTCATTATATCAAAACTGATGAATGATTATAGTGAAAAAAGCCATCACACCATATTAAAAATATCAGCGGTGTTTTTGTCTTTAATCGGTGTTTTATTATTTCTTTGTTTATATATGGGCGCTGCTCCGATTGCCTTTTTTATGGGGGATTCACATCTCACCGTGTTAATTCAAGTGACTGCGTATGCATTTCTGCTGTTCCCGTTTGTCGCGTTGCTTAGAGGCGGTTTTCAAGGGCGGCACGATATGCTCCCGTCTGCCTTATCGCAGATGACAGAGCAGTTTCTGCGGGTTGCTGTGCTCCTGGGCTTATCATTTTGGCTCGTCAAAAAGGGAGCCTCACTTTATACTGCGGGAGCGGCAGCCGCATCCGGTTCTCTTGCCGGAAGTTTTATGGCGTTGATCATACTTGGATTTTTTTGGTTCAAAGCGACAAGAGACAACCAAACGGATAGACAAAATGAACATGTTATCACAACAAAAGAATTGGCGAAAAAACTGCTTTTATATTCGGTTACAATTTGTGTAAGCAGTTTGCTGCTTTTGTTCATCCAGCTTGTCGACGCTTTGAATTTATACGCTTTGCTTTCGGGTGGTGAGGCAAGCGAGGAAGCGAAACGCCTAAAGGGCATTTATGACCGGGGACAACCTTTATTGCAGCTCGGTTCGGTTTTCGCGGTGAGCATTGCGACATCACTCGTTCCGTATATCTCTAAGGCTGTAAAGAACAAAGAGCTGAAGATCATGAAAGAAAAAGCCGCGTCTTCTTTAAAACTATGTCTTGTACTGGGTACAGGGGCGTCAGCTGGATTGATTTGCATTCTTGAGCCGGTCAATATTATGCTGTTTCAAAATGGCGAAGGGACAGCTGCGTTACAAATATTCAGCTGCTCCATTTTATTTGCGTCCCTGGCGGTTACGGCAGCTGCCGTTTTGCAGGGGGCGGGGCACACCGTTTTTCCTGCGATAGCGGTGGGCGCGGGCGTTGCAGTGAAATGGGTGTTAAACGCTCTTTTGGTTCCGCGCTACGGGATTGAAGGCGCATCGCTCGCAACAGCCGCTTCCTTTGCTTCTGTCGCCGGCCTTAACTTGTATCAGCTTCGGAAAAAGGAATGGCTCGATAAGCTTAGAGGGGTTCTGATTCCGGTCATTGGATCTGCCCTTTTCATGTCGGCTGTCTTGCTTGCGTATATGCGTCTCTGGACTTTCTTATTTCCTGCAGCAGGAAGAGGGGCGGCTGCGATTGAAAGTATTTCTGCTGTTGCCATTGGTGGAGCAGTATTTATTTATAGTATGATGAAATTGGGAATATTTACAGATGATGAGCTGAACAGTGTGCCTTTTGGCAGCAAGTTGAGCAAAATCATGAGAAGGAGAGAACAACATGGCGGGTAATATTACAGTCGTCGGACTTGGTGCCGGAGACATGGACCAATTGACAATTGGTATACATAAGCTGCTGACGAAGGCAGATACGCTCTACGTCAGAACCAAGGACCATCCCTTAATTCAGGAGCTTGAAAAAGAAACGAAGAACATCCGTTTCTTTGACGATATATATGAGAAACATGACCAGTTTGATGCCGTATACGAAGAAATTGCTGATATCCTGTTTGAAGAGGCGCAGCGTGAGGACGTGGTTTATGCAGTGCCGGGACACCCTTTTGTCGCGGAAAAAACAGTACAGCTGCTGACGGAGCGGCAGAAAGAGAAAAATGTTCAAGTGAAAGTCGCGGGAGGACAAAGTTTTCTTGATGCCACATTTAATGCCTTGCAAATCGACCCGATTGAAGGCTTTCAATTTGTGGATGCCGGTACGTTGTCCGCGGATGAGCTTGAGCTCAGACACCACCTGATCATTTGTCAGGTTTACGACCAAATGACCGCTTCTGAAGTCAAGCTGACATTGATGGAAAAGCTGCCTGATGATTATGAGGTTGTGATCGTGACTGCGGCAGGAAGCCGTGACGAGGTGATCCAGACAGTGCCTTTATTTGAGCTGGACCGTAATGTCGGCTTGAATAACTTAACAAGTGTGTATATTCCGCCGATTAAAGAAGAGAAGCTGCTTTATCACGAATTTTCCGCGTTCAGAAGCATCATCAGAGAGCTTCGCGGGCCTAATGGATGTCCGTGGGATAAAAAGCAGACGCATCAGTCATTAAAACAATACATGATTGAAGAATGTTATGAACTTCTCGAAGCAATTGACGAAGAAGACACAGACCATATGATCGAAGAGCTTGGCGACGTTTTGCTTCAGGTCTTACTTCACGCGCAAATCGGTGAAGATGAAGGTTATTTCACTATTGATGATGTCATAAAAGGAATCAGTGAAAAAATGGTCCGAAGACATCCCCATGTGTTTAAAGATGTTAAGGTTCACGATGAAAATGATGTTTTGGCAAATTGGGAAGACATCAAAAGGGCCGAAAAAAATACAGCCGAAGCATCCTTATTAGACAGCGTGCCAAAAAACCTTCCAGCTCTTTCGAAAGCCGCTAAACTGCAGAAAAAAGCAGCGAAGGTCGGGTTTGACTGGGAAGACGTCAGCGATATTTGGGAAAAGGTAAGCGAGGAAATGAAGGAATTTTCTTCCGAGATTTCTGAAGATCCTCATGAACACAATCTCAAAGCTGAGTTTGGCGACATTTTGTTCGCGCTGGTGAATGTGGCCCGCTTCTACAAAATAGAACCGGAGGAAGCGCTGGCCATGACCAATGACAAATTCCGGAGACGGTTCTCGTACATTGAGGAAACAGCAAAGGAAAAGGGAATCGCGCTGGCTGATATGTCTCTTGAGGACATGGACAAACTGTGGAATGAAGCAAAAGAAACTGAGAGGAGATCATAAATATGAGATTAGATAAATTTTTGAAAGTATCACGGCTGATTAAACGACGTACACTAGCAAAGGAAGTAGCTGACCAAGGGCGGATCTCTATTAACGGAAACCAGGCTAAAGCAAGCTCTGACGTAAAACCGGGAGATGAACTAACGGTCCGCTTCGGCCAAAAGCTTGTAACGGTTCAAGTCAATGAGTTGAAAGACACGACGAAAAAAGAAGAAGCTGCAAACATGTATACAATCCTAAAGGAAGAAAAACTCGGCGAATAGGCTTGTTCTAAAAAAATCCCCCGCCTCATACAATGCAGTAATAATGCTAAAAGTATCGAGGATATGGGGGCTGAATAGATGAATTCATATTATGATCAAAAAGGTTCTTCGTCTGTTCCGGAACAGCATGATGTGACAATGAAAGGCCGGAAGCATTTAGATATTTCTGGAGTTAAGCATGTGGAGAGCTTTGATAACGAAGAATTCCTGCTGGAAACGGTGATGGGCATGCTCTCAGTCAGAGGCCAAAACCTTCAGATGAAAAATCTAGATGTGGAAAAAGGGATTGTTTCGATTAAAGGCAGGGTATTTGATTTAGTGTACTTAGACGAACAACAAGGGGATAAAGCTAAAGGGTTTTTTAGCAAGTTGTTTAAATGACGCTGACGACACAATTCTATACAATGCTGGCGATGTCCGGTATGGGTCTCTGGCTTGGCGCGTCGCTTGATACATACCGGCTCTTTGTCATTCGTGCCAAGACAGCCAGATGGCTATTATTTATTCATGATATTCTTTTTTGGATTTTGCAAGGGCTGCTATTCTTTTATGTCTTGCTTCATGTAAATGAGGGAGAATTCAGGCTGTATATCTTTTTAGCGGTTCTGCTGGGCGTTGCGACGTATCAGAGCCTTTGCAAACGAATCTATATAAAAATACTGAAATTCGTCATTTACCTTGTTGTTTCTGTTTATCAATTCTTCAAAAAACTCATTCAGCACGTGTTATTTCGTCCTATTGTATGGACATGCGGAGCGATCCTCTGGCTGGCGGCGTTTTTATTAAAGAAAACATACCGCCTGATCGTTTTTCTCTTGTTGTGTCTATATAAAATAGCCATGGTTCTGTGTTTTCCGATCCGTTTTATCGCAAAACAATGTTTGAAACTTCTTCCTGTGAAACTGCGTCTAACTTTTAGACGTTATTTTGAAAAAGGTGCAGGATTTCTCAAAAAGAAGAAGAAACTATTGGTAACCATAAGAACGACCATTACACGTTTTTTGAAGAGATGAAAGGAGGACCGTCTGGTTTGAATTTTTCGAGAGAACGAACGATAACTCAAATACAAAACGACTATAAAGAACAAGTAGAGCGGCAAAATCAGCTGAAGAAAAGAAGACGCAAAGGGCTGTACAGACGGTTAACTGTATTCGGCGCCCTAGTATTCCTGACGGCAATCGTGCTGGCAAGCTCTGTATGGTCCCAAACATCTTCCCTTAGCGCAAAAGAAGAAAAGAAAGAGCAGCTTGAAAAAGAACTAAAAAGTTTAAAGACAAAACAAACGGATTTAAAAGAAGAAATATCCAAATTGAAGGATGAGGATTACGTCACAGAGCTTGCCAGAAGGGACTTATTCATGTCTGGAGACGGAGAAATTATCTTCAATGTGGAGAAGAAGAGCAAGTAGCCTTGTTGACACTTAAATTTTTATTTAGGTATAATTAAGCAAACGATCTTTTTATAAGCCTAAGGAGGAGCACTTTTTTTATGTCGATTGAAGTTGGCAGCAAGTTGCAAGGGAAAATTACAGGTATTACAAATTTTGGAGCATTTGTTGAATTGCCTGGAGGCTCAACCGGTCTCGTTCACATCAGTGAGGTAGCTGATAACTATGTCAAAGACATTAACGATCACTTAAAAGTCGGCGACCAAGTTGAAGTGAAAGTCATCAACGTTGAAAAAGACGGGAAAATTGGTTTATCTATTAAAAAAGCTAAAGACCGTCCGCAAGCCAGACCTAGAAATGATTTCCGTCCGAAAGAATCTTTTGAACAGAAAATGAATAAGTTTTTAAAAGACAGCGAAGATCGCTTGTCATCTTTAAAACGCAATACGGAATCAAAACGTGGAGGGCGCGGAGCAAGAAGAGGATAACTTGCTGCTTTCTATAAATAAATGAAGCATCCGTTCATCCCGACGGATGCTTTTTTTAATACCCTCTCTCGTTAATATTGACAGAAAATTATAACTTTAAAGTTTCTGTTGACGAAAAGGACAAACCTTTGTATTATATAACTTGTGCTTAGAAGCACTAAAAAATATGGCGGTGTAGCTCAGCTGGCTAGAGCGTACGGTTCATACCCGTGAGGTCGGGGGTTCGATCCCCTCCGCCGCTACCATATTTGATTGGCCCGTTGGTCAAGCGGTTAAGACACCGCCCTTTCACGGCGGTAACACGGGTTCGAATCCCGTACGGGTCATCCTAAAAAATCGGTTTCTCTTGCAGAAGCCGATTTTTTTCATTTTTAGACAACATTCCGGAAATTCTTTTGATAACCGAATATCAAGGCAGAAACCGTCGAAGACTTTTTTGGTATTGTTACCTTCTTTTGACAAAATCCTATCTGTGCATTCGCTATAATGACAGGCAACGAATATAACAGGTGGGAGATGAGAGGAATGGAAAAAGCAGAAAGAAGAGTGAACGGGCCAATGGCGGGACAAGCTTTGGAAAAACTCCAATCGTTTTTTAACAGGGGCGCAAAGCTGGTGACTCATCATTTGCATTCACTGTTTTTCTATAAAGGATTCATTTATGTAGTCATCGGATTTTTGCTTGGACGGGCTTTCATATTATCCGAGGTGCTTCCTTTCGCGCTTCCTTTCTTTGGAGCGATGTTACTCATTAGAAGAGACAAGGCGCTTTATGCGGTGCTGGCTGTGCTTGCAGGTGCGCTCACCATTTCTCCGAAGCACTCATTGCTCATACTAGGAGCATTGCTGGCCTTCTTCGTATTTTCTAAAGTGGCCGCTTTCATCACCGACGATCGCGTGAAAGCACTCCCGATTGTCGTGTTCTTCTCCATGGCTGCAGCGAGAGCCGGGTTTGTTTACGCTCAAAATGGCACGTTTACAACCTATGATTATGTGATGGCTGTCGTTGAAGCTGGATTATCCTTTATTTTGACGCTGATTTTCCTTCAGAGCCTTCCGATTTTCACTGTGAAAAAAGTAAAACAATCATTAAAAATAGAAGAAATCATCTGTTTTATGATCCTGATTGCTTCCGTTTTAACGGGGCTTGCCGGCTTGTCCTACCAAGGGATGCAGGCAGAACATATACTGGCTCGTTATGTTGTATTGAGTTTTTCCTTTATTGGCGGAGCAAGCATTGGCTGCACGGTTGGTGTCGTGACCGGGCTGATTCTTGGCTTGGCGAATATCGGAAATCTCTATCAAATGAGTCTGCTTGCTTTTTCCGGATTATTAGGCGGTTTGCTGAAGGAAGGGAAAAAAGCGGGCGCGGCAATCGGGCTGATCGTCGGATCACTTCTTATTTCTTTATATGGCGAGGGCTCTGCCGGCCTGATGACAACGCTTTATGAGTCATTAATTGCCGTCGGCCTGTTTTTGCTTACACCTCAATCGATTACAAAGAAAGTGGCGAGATATATTCCGGGAACTGTCGAGCATCTTCAAGAGCAGCAGCAATATGCAAGGAAAATCAGAGATGTCACTGCTCAAAAGGTAGATCAGTTCTCCAATGTATTTCACGCGCTGTCTGAAAGCTTCGCGACCTTTTACCAAGCATCAGATGAAAAGACAGATGACAGCGAAGTTGATCTGTTTTTAAGCAAAATCACAGAGCATTCCTGTCAGACATGCTACAAGAAAAACAAGTGCTGGGTACAGAACTTTGATAAAACATATGACTTAATGAAACAAGTTATGCTTGAAACAGAAGAAAAAGAATATGCATCAAACCGGAGGCTGAAAAAAGAGTTTCATCAGCATTGCTCTAAATCAAAGCAGGTTGAAGAGCTGATTGAGGATGAACTCGCACATCATCATGCCCATTTGACGCTCAAGAAAAAAGTGCAGGACAGCAGGCGCCTTGTTGCTGAACAGCTTTTAGGTGTTTCTGAGGTCATGTCAGACTTTTCTCGGGAAATAAAAAGAGAGCGGGAACAGCACTTTCTGCAGGAAGAGCAAATCATAGAGGCGCTTCAGCATTTTGGAATCGAGATTCAGCATGTGGAGATCTATAGTCTTGAACAAGGAAATATCGATATCGAAATGACCATTCCGTTCAGCGGACATGGAGAAAGTGAAAAAATCATTGCCCCTATGCTTTCTGATATTCTGGAAGAACAAATTCTTGTGAAAGCCGAGCAGCACTCTCCGCATCCAAATGGATACAGTCATGTCGCCTTTGGATCAACAAAATCATACAGGGTATCTACAGGTGTGGCTCACGCTGCGAAGGGAGGCGGCCTTGTCTCCGGCGACAGCTACAGCATGATGGAGCTCGGAGCCAGAAAATATGCTGCGGCAATCAGTGACGGAATGGGCAATGGCGCAAGAGCGCATTTCGAAAGCAATGAAACGATTAAGCTTCTTGAGAAAATCCTTGAATCCGGCATTGATGAAAAAATAGCAATTAAAACGATTAACAGCATACTGTCCCTGAGGACGACTGACGAGATATATTCCACGCTTGACCTTTCTATTATCGATCTTCAAGATGCCAGCTGTAAATTTTTAAAGGTCGGATCGACGCCAAGCTTTATCAAACGGGGCGATCAGGTCATGAAAGTTCAAGCGAGCAATCTGCCAATCGGTATTATTAATGAATTCGATGTGGAGGTTGTGAGTGAGCAGCTGAAAGCGGGTGATCTCTTAATTATGATGAGTGACGGCATTTTTGAAGGGCCTAAGCATGTGGAAAATCATGATTTATGGATGAAGCGCAAAATGAAAGGGTTGAAAACAAATGACCCGCAGGAGATTGCTGATTTGCTCATGGAGGAAGTCATACGCACGAGATCGGGTCAAATTGAGGATGATATGACAGTTGTTGTCGTCCGGATTGATCATAATACACCGAAGTGGGCATCCATTCCTGTTCCGGCCATCTTTCAAAACAAACAAGAAATTTCATAACGCTTCCGTATAAATCAAATTTCTTCTGGCGAAGATGAGATTATATGAATCTGAGAATCCTCGTATTCTCCAGGAGGAATGAATGTGAATAACGGACATTTAAATCAAATTTTGCTGATAACGGATGGCTGCTCGAATCATGGGGAAGACCCTCTTGCAATGGCTGCTTTTGCGAAAGAGCAGGGGATTACGGTAAATGTCATAGGTATAATGGAAGAAAATCAAATTGACCCTGAGGCAATGAAGGAAGTCGAAGGGATTGCGCTTGCCGGCGGCGGTGTGCATCAAGTCGTTTATGCTTCTCAGCTTTCACAAACCGTACAAATGGTAACGAAAAAAGCGATGACGCAAACCTTACAAGGTGTAGTCAATCAGGAGCTGAAACAAATTCTCGGAAAGAATGTGGAAATGGAAGAGCTTTCTCCGGAAAAACGCGGCGAAGTCATGGAAGTGGTGGACGAGCTTGGAGAAACGGTGCATCTTCAGGTTTTGGTTCTTGTTGATACAAGCGCAAGTATGGCGCCTAAGCTTCCTACAGTAAAAGAAGCGCTGATTGATTTGTCTGTCAGCCTCAATTCCCGAATCGGGAATAACGAATTTGCGATGTGTATATTTCCCGGGAAAAAACAAGAGGTCGAGCTTGTGCTGAACTGGACACCGAAGCTGCAATCTCTTTCCACACTCTTTTCAAAGCTTTCGACAGGCGGCATCACGCCGACAGGTCCGGCGATACGTGAAGCGACACTGCAATTTGAAAAAATCCGCTCAAGAAGGAGCATGCTGGCAGATGATGAACGACGCTTTGACGAGTTTGGCATGTAGCCTCCAACCGGGTACGACAATCAAAGGCAAGTGGAACGGAAACACTTATACATTGCGTAAACAGCTTGGAAAAGGGGCCAATGGAATTGTGTATTTGGCAGAAGCATCAGATGGACATGTTGCCTTAAAGGTGAGTGATGACAGCCTGTCTATTACTTCTGAAGTGAATGTCTTGAAATCTTTCTCAAAGGCCCAGTCCGTTACGATGGGGCCTTCTTTTTTTGATACGGATGATGCCTATATCACCAGTGCCAATACGAAAGTTTCATTTTATGCAATGGAATACATAAAAGGCCCGCTGCTTTTGAAGTATGTCAGTGATAAAGGAGCAGAATGGATACCGGTATTGATGATTCAACTTTTATCCAGCTTATCGGTGCTCCACCAGCAAGGATGGATATTCGGAGATCTAAAACCTGACAATCTGATCGTAACAGGCCCGCCCGCCAGAATCCGCTGCATTGATGTAGGCGGCACGACAAAGGAAGGCCGTGCGATAAAAGAGTATACAGAGTTTTACGACAGAGGCTACTGGGGGTATGGAACAAGAAAAGCGGAGCCATCCTACGATCTGTTCGCGGTTGCCATGATTATGATCAACAGTGTGCATAAAAAAGAATTCAAGAAAACAACCCAGCCTAAGGAACAGCTTAGATCTCTAATCGAAGGACAACCGCTGCTGCAAAAGTATAAAAAAGTGCTTTTTTCAGCGCTGAACGGAGAATATCAATCCGCAGATGAAATGAAGAAGGAAATGCTCGATACGGGGCAAAAGGCAGTACAGAGAAAACAAGCTGTAAAAGCAACACCGCAGCCTGCCGCGAGACAAAGACAGCAAAAACCGCGCCAAGGGAAAGTAACGAAAACGAGATACACCCCTAAACAGAAGGCTAAGTCGGGAGGGTTATTTGAAACAACGCTTATCGTGATCAGCGTTTTAGCGCTTTATTTCGCCTACATTATCTTTTTCTTAATCTGAATGGCGCAATCTGCAATGCCTATGCTTCATCTTTGCTTGGAAGGATTGAAAGTGATAGGATATGAATATCTTTAAAAAACCTGCTCATTGTGAGGAGGACATTGTGAAAAGTGTCGAAGATTTTTTAAACAAACACAATCTTGCGTTAAAAGGGGCGACAATTATTGTAGGCGTTTCCGGCGGTCCGGACTCAATGGCTCTTCTTCACTCACTGCATACATTATGCGGCCGTTCAGCGAATATTATTGCGGCTCACGTTGACCATCGGTTCAGAGGCGCGGAATCCGAGGAGGATATGCGTTTTGTCCAAGCTTATTGTAAGGCTGAACAGCTCGCATGCGAAACGGCTCAAATCAATGTAACCGCATATGCTCAAGATAAAGGCCTCAATAAGCAGGCAGCAGCACGTGATTGCCGCTATCAGTTTTTTGAGGAAGTCATGTTGAAGCATCAAGCCGACTATCTGGCACTTGCACATCATGGTGATGACCAGGTTGAAACGATGCTTATGAGACTGGCTAAGGGCACGCTTGGAGCGGGACTTGCGGGAATGCAGCCGGTCAGACCTTTTGGAACGGGGCTGATCATGAGGCCGTTCTTAACCATTACAAAGGAAGAGATCCTTCATTATTGCCGTGAAAACGGCTTGAGCTACCGGACGGATGAGAGCAACGCCAAAGACGACTACACAAGAAACAGATTCAGAAAAACAGTGCTCCCGTTTTTAAAACAGGAGTCGCCGGATGTGCACAAAAGGTTTCAGAAAGTAAGTGAGGCACTGACGGAAGATGAGCAATTCTTACGGTCATTAACGAAAGATGAAATGAATAAAGTAATCACAAGCCAGTCTAATACATCAGTTGAAATCAATACCTCTCTATTGCTTGCCCTCCCGATGCCTTTACAAAGAAGAGGAGTTCAACTAATATTAAACTATCTTTATGAAAACGTTCCATCATCCTTTTCAGCTCATCATATTCAGCAGTTTCTTGATTGGGCGGAAAAGGGCGGTCCTTCAGGAGTATTGGACTTTCCGAAAGGGCTGAAGGTGGTCAAATCATATCAGACATGTTTGTTTACATTTGAACAATTGCAGTGCAGAAATGTTCCCTTTGAATACCAAATAAGCGGAGCTGCTGATGAAACGGCAGTGCTCCCGAATGGATTTCTGATAGAGGCAAAGCATTATGCGGATTCGCCTGAAGAACATGGGAATGCTGTTTTTATTACAAGTGGAAAAAAAGTGCGATTTCCCTTAACGATCCGGACGAGAAAAGCTGGAGACCGGATCAAACTAAAAGGGATGAACGGCTCGAAAAAGGTAAAGGATATATTTATTGATAAGAAATTGCCTCTCCGAGAAAGAGACAACTGGCCGATTGTGACGGATGCAAGCGGTGAAATTATCTGGATACCGGGCTTGAAAAAATCAATTTTTGAAGATCTTGTGATTCCAAACAGCGACCGCATTGTATTACAATATAGACAGCATGAAAAGTGTAGGGGGCAAGCAAAATCATGATGAAACATGATATCGAGAAAGTACTGATCTCAGAGGAAGAGATACAAAAGAAAGTAAAAGAGTTAGGCGCAGAATTAACGAGCGAGTATCAAGATACATTTCCGTTGGCAATCGGTGTATTAAAAGGAGCGCTTCCTTTTATGGCGGATCTTATCAAGCATATTGATACATATTTGGAAATGGATTTCATGGATGTATCAAGCTACGGAAATTCTACGGTTTCATCTGGAGAAGTAAAAATCATCAAAGATTTGGATACATCTGTAGAGGGCCGGGACATCTTAATTATTGAAGATATCATCGACAGTGGGTTAACCTTAAGTTATCTAGTAGAGCTCTTCCGATACCGCAAAGCAAAATCAATTAAGATTGTTACCCTTTTGGATAAACCGAGCGGAAGAAAAGCGGACATCAAAGCAGACTTTGTAGGTTTTGAAGTTCCTGACGCGTTTGTAGTGGGTTACGGACTTGATTATGCTGAGCGCTATCGCAATCTGCCTTATATCGGAGTGTTAAAACCGGCAGTTTATGAAAGCTGATCGGCAGCCTGCTTCCGAGATGGTTATTGTTTGTATTGGAATGATTTTCTATGGTACTATTGAACATAGTTGTGCTTACTGTGGGAGGAGGTAAGGAATGAATCGGGTCTTCCGTAATACCATTTTTTATTTACTTATTTTATTAGTAGTAATCGGGGTTGTGAGCTACTTCCAGACCTCAAATCCGAAAACAGAAAATATGTCGTACAGTACGTTTATCAAAAACCTGGATGACGGGAAAGTTGATAGCGTATCGGTTCAGCCTGTCAGAGGTGTTTATGAGGTAAAAGGACAGCTGAAAAACTACGACAAAGATCAATACTTTTTGACTCATGTTCCTGAAGGAAAGGGAGCAGACCAGATATTTAATGCTTTGAAAAAGACAGACGTAAAGGTTGATCCCGCTCAAGAAACAAGCGGATGGGTGACGTTCCTGACGACCATCATCCCGTTTGTCATTATCTTTATTCTGTTTTTCTTCCTGCTCAATCAGGCTCAAGGCGGCGGCAGCCGTGTCATGAACTTTGGTAAAAGCAAGGCGAAGCTTTATACAGAGGAAAAGAAACGCGTCAAATTTAAAGACGTTGCAGGGGCAGACGAAGAAAAACAAGAACTTGTTGAAGTTGTTGAGTTTCTGAAAGATCCCCGCAAGTTTGCCGAACTCGGCGCAAGAATCCCTAAAGGCGTGCTTTTAGTCGGACCTCCGGGTACCGGTAAAACATTGCTGGCAAAAGCTTGTGCAGGTGAAGCTGGCGTACCTTTCTTCAGCATCAGCGGATCTGATTTCGTTGAAATGTTTGTAGGTGTCGGTGCTTCCCGTGTGCGTGACTTGTTTGAAAATGCGAAAAAGAATGCGCCTTGTTTGATCTTCATCGATGAAATTGACGCAGTCGGACGCCAGCGTGGAGCAGGTCTCGGCGGCGGACACGATGAACGTGAACAGACGCTTAACCAATTGCTTGTTGAAATGGACGGATTCAGCGCCAATGAAGGAATTATCATCATTGCTGCGACGAACCGTGCGGACATCTTGGACCCTGCCTTACTTCGTCCGGGACGTTTTGACCGTCAAATCACAGTTGACCGCCCAGATGTCATTGGCCGTGAAGCTGTATTGAAAGTCCATGCGAGAAACAAACCGCTGGATGAAACGGTTAACCTGAAATCGATTGCCATGAGAACACCAGGCTTCTCAGGCGCGGACTTAGAAAATCTATTGAACGAAGCTGCTCTTGTGGCTGCTCGTCAAAACAAGAAAAAAATCGATGCGCGTGATATTGACGAAGCGACGGACCGCGTCATTGCCGGACCTGCTAAGAAGAGCCGCGTCATCTCCAAGAAAGAACGCAATATCGTGGCTTATCACGAAGGCGGACACACCGTGATCGGACTCGTTTTAGATGAGGCTGATATGGTGCATAAAGTAACGATTGTTCCTCGCGGCCAGGCTGGCGGATATGCAGTTATGCTGCCAAGAGAAGACCGTTACTTCCAGACAAAGCCGGAGCTGCTTGATAAAATTGTCGGCCTCTTGGGCGGACGTGTCGCTGAAGAAATTATCTTCGGTGAAGTCAGCACAGGAGCGCACAATGACTTCCAGCGTGCGACGAATATTGCAAGACGAATGGTTACAGAATTCGGTATGTCAGAAAAACTGGGACCGTTGCAATTTGGACAGTCTCAGGGCGGTCAGGTATTCTTAGGCCGTGACTTCAACAATGAACAGAACTACAGTGATCAAATCGCTTATGAAATTGATCAGGAAATTCAGCGCATCATCAAAGAATGTTATGAGCGCGCGAAACAAATCCTGACTGAAAATCGTGACAAGCTTGAATTGATTGCTCAAACGCTTCTGAAAGTTGAAACGCTTGACGCTGAACAAATCAAACACCTTGTCGATCATGGGACATTGCCTGAGCGCAATTTCTCTGATGATGAGAAGAACGACGATGTGAAAGTAAACATTCTGACAAAAACAGAAGAAAAGAAAGACGATACAAAAGAGTAATTCGCTTTCTCTCTAAAAACTGCCGGCTGATGCTGGCAGTTTTTTTTTGTCAATCACGCTCCGGCAGCTGTGTTTACAATCATCCAATTCTGGTATCGATTTGTTTACAAATAAGCCGCTGATCGTGTATGGTATTGTAGAATGTTTGTAAAAAGTAAAGTAGAGAAACTATTTTAAAGTGGTGATAGAGGTTGTTACTGGTTATCGATGTCGGGAACACCAATACTGTACTTGGTGTATATCATGATGGAAAATTAGAATATCACTGGCGGATAGAAACAAGCAGGCATAAAACAGAAGATGAGTTTGGAATGATTTTGCGCTCTTTATTCGAGCACTCCGGGCTCATGTTTGAACAGATAGATGGCATTATTATTTCATCAGTAGTGCCGCCAATCATGTTTGCTTTAGAAAGAATGTGCACAAAATACTTTCATATCGAACCGCAAATTGTCGGTCCGGGTATGAAAACAGGTTTAAATATAAAATATGACAATCCGAAAGAAGTGGGGGCAGACAGAATCGTAAATGCTGTCGCTGCGATACACTTATACGGCAATCCGTTAATTGTTGTCGATTTCGGGACTGCCACAACGTACTGCTATATTGATGAAAACAAACAATACATGGGCGGGGCGATTGCTCCTGGGATTACGATTTCGACAGAGGCGCTTTACTCGCGTGCGGCAAAGCTTCCGCGCATCGAAATCACCCGTCCTGACAATATTATCGGAAAGAACACTGTAAGCGCGATGCAATCTGGAATTTTATTTGGCTATGTCGGTCAAGTAGAGGGCATCGTCAAGCGAATGAAATGGCAGGCAAAACAGGAACCAAAGGTCATTGCGACAGGAGGCCTTGCGCCGCTCATTGCAAACGAATCAGATTGTATAGATATCGTAGATCCATTCTTAACCCTAAAAGGGCTGGAATTGATTTATGAACGAAACCGCGTAGGAAGTGTATAGGAGGTTTAGTAATGGATTATTTAGTAAAAGCACTTGCGTATGATGGAAAAGTTCGCGCTTATGCAGCGAGAACAACTGATATGGTAGATGAGGGACAAAGACGCCATGGTACGTGGCCGACAGCATCCGCTGCACTGGGACGTACAATGACAGCTTCGCTTATGCTAGGCGCTATGCTGAAGGGCGATGATAAGCTGACCGTGAAAGTCGAGGGCGGAGGCCCAATCGGAGCTATTGTAGCTGATGCCAATGCAAAAGGGGAAGTCAGAGCATACGTCTCTAACCCGCAAGTTCATTTTGATTTAAATGAACAAGGCAAGCTTGATGTCAGACGCGCGGTTGGAACAAACGGAACGTTAAGTGTCGTAAAAGATTTAGGTTTGCGCGAGTTCTTTACAGGACAAGTAGAAATCGTTTCAGGAGAATTGGGCGATGATTTCACTTACTATCTTGTGTCATCTGAGCAGGTTCCTTCATCTGTGGGCGTGGGTGTGCTCGTAAACCCTGACAACACCATTCTTGCGGCAGGGGGCTTTATCATTCAGCTTATGCCGGGAACAGATGATGAAACGATCACAAAAATTGAACAGCGTTTATCTCAAGTTGAGCCGATTTCTAAGCTCATCCAAAAAGGGCTGACACCAGAAGGAATTTTAGAAGAAGTCCTAGGCGAGAAGCCTGAGATTTTGGAGACGATGCCTGTTAGATTCCATTGTCCTTGTTCAAAAGAACGTTTCGAAACAGCCATTTTAGGACTAGGCAAAAAAGAAATTCAAGATATGATAGAAGAAGATGGACAAGCCGAAGCAGTATGCCATTTTTGTAATGAAAAGTACTTATTTACAAAAGAAGAGCTGGAAGGGCTTCGTGACCAAACTACCCGCTAAGCTCTTTAGCGGGTTTTTAATTTAAGAAAAGGGGCTGAAAGCAGGTTTGAAATCAAGAACAATCTGGACCATTATTTTAGGGGCACTGTTGGTGTGTTGCATTTCTGTTGCCTATACGCTGACTAAATCCCAAGCTGGCGCATCGTCGTCCGGTGAGTCAATTGCGACTATCGGAGACAAGAGCGTGACAAGAGAAGAATGGCTGAAAGAAATGGAAGATCAATATGGAAAGTCAACGCTTGAAGATATGATCAATGTCCGAGTCGTTGAACAGCTGGCCAAAAAGAACAACCTGAAAGTATCTAAAAGCGAAATTGAACGTGAGTTTTTGCTGATTAAAGCGGTCAACAATTCCTTTTACGAAGACGGACATACGACCGAGAAAGAGTGGAAAGACCAAATTCGTTATAATATCCTCCTTGAAGAATTGTTAACAAGGGATATTGATATCTCAAACAAAGAATTGAAATCATTCTATAATAAAAATAAAGAACTATATCAGTTTGATGATTCGTATCGAATTCGGCACATTGTTGTGAAAGGTGAAGAAGAAGCAAGAGAAGTCCTGAAAGAATTGAAAGGCGGATCAAGCTTTGAAGCTGTCGCGGCGGAAAGGTCTACAGACAGGTATACCTCGCCATACGGCGGAGATTTAGGCTTTGTCACAGAAGCATCAGACAACATTCCGTCAGCATATATTGAAGAAGCAAAAACACTCAAAGAGGATGAATGGTCTGAAGAGCCGATAAAGGTCAGTAACGGATATGCCGTTATTCAGCTGAAAGAAAAACTAAAGGCAAGGACCTTCTCATATGATGAAGTAAAGGATCAGATCAGGCGCCAAATCGCAATGGATCAGCTAGGCGATAAAGCGACAGTCAAAACACTTTGGAAAGAAGCCGATGTATCGTGGTTTTATGGGGAAAAAAGTACTAAGTGATTGACAAAAAATTTTGAAATTGATAGATTATATACATAATACCAATACAAATAGTCGGAAATTGAGGTGTCGAGAATGGTACGTGTAGCAAACTCCATTACTGAATTAATTGGGAATACGCCAATCGTTAAATTAAATCGCCTTGCAGATGAAAACAGTGCGGATGTATATCTAAAGCTTGAATACATGAACCCTGGAAGCAGTGTAAAAGACCGTATCGGTTTAGCCATGATTGAAGCCGCTGAAAAAGAAGGAAAATTAAAAGCCGGTGATACAATCATTGAACCGACAAGCGGAAATACTGGAATCGGGCTCGCGATGGTTGCTGCGGCGAAAGGATTAAAAGCCATTTTGGTTATGCCTGATACTATGAGCATGGAGCGCCGCAACCTTCTTCGCGCTTACGGTGCTGAGCTTGTGCTGACTCCTGGCGCGGAAGGCATGAAAGGCGCCATTCAGAAAGCTGAAGAGCTTGCTGAGAAGCACGGATACTTTGTGCCGCAGCAGTTTAACAACCCTTCTAACCCAGAAATTCACCGCCAAACAACGGGTAAAGAAATTGTTGAGCAATTCGGTGATGATCAGCTTGACGCGTTTGTGGCCGGAATTGGAACGGGCGGAACGATTACGGGAGCGGGCGAAGTTCTGAAGGAAGCATACCCTTCCATCAAAATTTACGCTGTTGAACCGTCAGATTCTCCAGTGCTTGCAGGAGGAAAACCAGGCCCCCACAAAATTCAGGGAATCGGAGCTGGATTTGTGCCGGACATCTTAAACACTGAAGTATACGATGAAATCTTCCCTGTGAAGAATGAAGAAGCATTCGAATATGCCCGCAGAGCTGCACGTGAAGAAGGAATTCTCGGAGGCATCTCATCAGGAGCGGCAATTTATGCTGCTCTTCAAGTAGCGAAAAAACTCGGAAAAGGCAAAAAAGTTTTGGCCATCATTCCAAGTAACGGCGAACGTTATCTGAGCACGCCGCTGTATCAATTCGATTAAAATGCCAAACTCCCGGCCCGCCGGGAGTTTTTTTATTTGTGCATCAAATATGCCATGTCTGCGACGAATGTTATTCTTGGAAGAGAAATTCACTTTTTTCACTAACAAGATTGCTTTACAATAAAAAACAAGCAAAAAAAGAAAATAGAGGAATGATATAAATGGCACAACGCAGACCGGCAGGCAAAAAGGTACCCTTTCAAAAAGACTCATTCTTACAACAATTTGAGAAACTTGCGCAATCCAGAAAACAGCATGTGCTTCTTGAAAGTGCAAGAGGCGGCAGATATAGTATAGCCGGTCTTGATCCAATTGCGACTGTAAAAGGAAAAGACGGAATTACCACGATTAAGCATGGGGATGAGCTGCTGTTTAAAGAAGGTGATCCATTGCGTGCCTTCCACAGCTGGTTTAAAACACTGGAAACAGAAACAGACCATGAGCTTCCGGATTTTCAAGGCGGGGCAATCGGATTTCTCAGCTATGATTACGCGCGTTACATTGAAAACTTTAAAATGCTCTCACTGGATGATTTGGAAACACCGGATATTTATTTTCTTGTCTTTGATGATATAGCTGTTTATGACCACCATGAAGAATCTCTATGGCTGATTACTCATGTTAATGGTTCTGATCACGAAACTGCGGACGTGAAGCTATCTGAGCTGGAGCGCATGTGGCTGACTGAGCTTCCTGCTGTCTCTTCGCGAGAGATGAAGCATGAAACAGATCGTTCCTTCGCGGCGCCATTTACCGAGGACGGGTTCTCGCAAGCTGTAGAGAAAATCAAACAATACATTGCCAGCGGAGATGTGTTTCAAGTCAATTTGTCAATAAGGCAGTCGCAGGCACTGTCTGCCCACCCATATCAGATTTACAAGATTTTGAGAGATGTAAATCCTTCTCCTTATATGGCCTATTTAGAAACACCTGATTTCCAAATTATTTGCGGATCGCCTGAACTGCTTGTCAGCAAAAAGGGCAAACTATTAGAGACGAGACCGATTGCAGGCACCCGCTCCAGAGGGAAAACCGATGAAGAAGACGAGGCGCTGGCAAACGAATTGATCCATAATGAAAAAGAACGCGCTGAACATGTCATGCTGGTTGACCTTGAGCGAAATGATCTTGGACGAGTATCACGTTACGGATCAGTGAGCGTGAACGAATTCATGGCAATTGAAAAATACTCGCATGTGATGCATATTGTGTCCAACGTCCAAGGTGAACTGCAGGATGGGTATGATGCTGTAGATATTATTCATGCTGTATTTCCCGGAGGAACCATTACAGGTGCTCCGAAAGTAAGAACGATGGAAATTATAGAAGAACTTGAGCCGACACGCCGCGGGCTTTATACTGGATCTATAGGATGGTTTGGATATAATCACGATCTGCAGTTTAATATCGTCATTCGAACCATTTATGCAACCGGAGGGCAGGCATTTATGCAGTCCGGCGCAGGAGTTGTGATTGATTCCGTTCCAAAGCACGAATACAGGGAATCATTCAAAAAAGCTTTTGCAATGCAAAAGGCGTTAGAGCTGAGCAAAGAAGAGACAAAAATTAGATGAGGTGAGCGGAGAAATGATTTTAATGATTGATAACTACGATTCATTCACGTACAACTTGGTGCAGTATTTGGGCGAGCTTGGGGAGAAGCTGATTGTGAAACGCAATGATGACATTACGATCGAAGAAATTGAAGAACTGTCTCCGGATTTTCTGATGATTTCACCTGGACCGTGCAGTCCTGATGAGGCGGGAATCAGCCTTGAAGCAATTAAGCATTTCGCAGGCAAAATCCCCATTTTTGGAGTATGCCTCGGACATCAGTCCATCGCACAAGTGTTTGGCGGAGACGTGGTTAGGGCAGAGCGGCTTATGCACGGGAAAACCTCGGAGATAGAGCATGACGGCAAGACAATCTTCGAAGGTTTGAAAAAACCTCTTGTTGCGACTCGTTACCATTCGCTGATCGTCAAGCCTGAGACGCTGCCAAGTTGTTTTACAGTAACAGCCCAAACGAAAGAAGGAGAAATCATGGCCATTCGCCACAATGACCTCCCGATTGAGGGTGTACAATTTCACCCAGAGTCTATTATGACCTCCTTTGGGAAAGAAATGCTCAGAAATTTCATTGAGACATACCGCAAGGAAGTTATTGCGTAATGATATATGTTAACGGCCGGTATATAGAGGAGAAAGATGCAGTTCTTTCTCCTTTTGACCATGGATTTTTATATGGAATCGGTGTTTTTGAAACCTTCAGGCTCTACGAAGGCTGCCCATTTTTACTTGATTGGCATATAGAAAGGCTTAAACGAGCGCTTGAGGATCTCCAAATTGAGTATACTGTTTCAAAGCTTGAGATCCTTGAGATGCTGGACAAGCTGCTTTGGCTGAATGATATCAAGGACGGCAATGCCCGCGTCAGGCTGGACATATCAGCAGGAATCAGCGACAAAGGCTTTGTCGCCCAGACATATGATAAGCCCACCGTTTTATGCTTTGTGAACCACCTGAAATCAGAAAGCCTTCCTTCGCAAAAAGAAGGAAAGGTTTTATCGTTACGGAGAAACACGCCAGAGGGGCCGTTCCGGTTAAAATCTCATCATTATTTAAATAATATGTATGCAAAGCGGGAAATCGGAAATGATCCGCGTGTCGAAGGGATTTTCTTGACAGAAGATGGAGCTGTTGCAGAAGGCATCGTATCGAATGTTTTCTGGAGAAAAGGCAGCTGTGTCTATACGCCATCCCTTGATACCGGTATTCTTGACGGTGTCACGAGGCGTTTTGTCTTGGAAAATGCAAAGAATATAGGACTGGAACTCAAAACTGGCCGATTTGGGCAGGAGGCTCTTTTGGCAGCTGACGAAGCGTGGATGACAAACTCGGTTCTTGAGATCATCCCGTTTACTAAAATAGAAGAAGTAAACTATGCGGGACGAAGAGGAGAAGCAGCCTCTGCTCTTCAAACGCTATACAAAAAAGAAATAAAGAAGATGATTCATGAAAAGGGAGGAAGAGAATGGCGCAGCAAACGATAGACCAAACACAAGTAATCCATACCAAGCCCAGCGCTTTATCATATAAAGAGAAGACACTGGTGATGGGGATTTTAAACGTAACGCCTGACTCTTTCTCGGACGGCGGAAAATATGACAGCTTGGACAAGGCGCTGCTGCACGCGAAAGAGATGATCGATGACGGTGCCCATATCATTGATATCGGAGGAGAATCGACAAGGCCCGGCGCCGAGTATGTGTCAGAGGATGAGGAGATGTCCAGAGTAATTCCGGTGATTGAGCGGATCACAAAAGAACTGGGCGTGCCGATTTCTGTAGATACGTACAAGGCTTCTGTCGCTGATGAAGCTGTGAAAGCCGGTGCATCCATCATCAATGATATTTGGGGAGCGAAACATGACCCGAAGATGGCTTCCGTTGCAGCCGAACACAATGTTCCCATTGTTCTCATGCATAATCGCCCAGAGAGAAATTACAATGACCTATTGCCGGACATGCTGTCGGACTTAATGGAGAGTGTAAAAATCGCTGTTGAAGCCGGAGTAGAGGAGAGGAACATTATCCTTGATCCAGGTATCGGCTTCGCGAAAACCTATCACGACAATCTGGCAGTGATGAACAAACTCGAGATTTTGAGCGGACTGGGGTATCCGGTTCTTCTGGCAACCTCCCGAAAAAGATTCATCGGACGTGTTCTGGATCTTCCGCCTGAGGAGCGGGCTGAGGGAACAGGTGCGACCGTGTGTCTCGGCATTCAGAAAGGCTGTGACATTGTCAGGGTCCATGACGTGAAACAAATTGCCAGAATGGCGAAAATGATGGATGCTATGCTGAACAAAGGAGGGGTGCACCATGGATAAAGTCTATGTAGAAGGCATGGAGTTTTACGGATATCACGGTGTGTTCAAAGAAGAAAACAAGCTCGGACAGCGGTTTAAAGTTGATTTAACCGCTGAGCTGGATTTAAGCAAAGCCGGACAAACAGACGACCTTGAACAGACGATTAACTATGCAGAGCTCTATCACGTATGTAAAGATATCGTGGAAGGGGAGCCTGTGAAATTGGTGGAAACGCTGGCGGAACGCATTGCTGACACGGTGCTCAAGAAATTTCAACCGGTACAGCAATGTACTGTGAAAGTGATTAAACCAGACCCGCCAATTCCCGGACACTATAAATCAGTAGCAATTGAAATCACGAGAAAAAAATCATGAACAACATAGCTTATATTGCACTAGGATCTAACATTGGAGATAAAGAAGCGTATTTAAGACAAGCGGTGGCCTTGCTGCACCAGCATGATGCTGTGACAGTCACTAAAGTGTCGTCTATTTACGAAACTGACCCGGTCGGATACGAAGACCAAGATGAATTCTTAAATATGGCTGTTGAAATCAAGACATCGCTGAACCCTTTTGAACTCCTTGAACTGACGCAGCATATAGAAAATGAACTAGGCAGAACAAGGGAAGTAAGATGGGGACCGCGGACGGCAGACCTTGACATTTTGCTGTTTAATCGTGAAAATATTGAAACAGAGCAACTAATTGTTCCGCATCCGAGAATGTATGAGCGTTTGTTTGTCCTTGTACCGCTTGCGGAGATTTGCCCGCAGGTTGAAAAAGAGGCGAAAAACGCGGAAACAGACCAAGAAGGTGTAAGAGTATGGAAGCAGAAATCTGGGGTAGACGAATTCGTGCATTCAGAAAGCTGAAAGGTTATACTCAAGAAGGATTTGCAAAAGCATTAGGTATATCAGTTTCTATTCTCGGCGAAATTGAACGCGGAAACCGATTGCCGTCAGCTGCCATCATTCAAAATGCAGCAGATGTTTTAAATATAAGTGCGGACGAATTGGCCCCGCCAGAAAAATAAACAATGAAAGGAGGGGAAGAATGTTTAAAATCGGTGATATTCAATTGAAAAACCGGGTTGTGCTTGCCCCTATGGCTGGTGTCTGCAACTCAGCGTTCAGATTGACTGTAAAGGAATTCGGAGCTGGATTGGTATGCGCCGAAATGGTCAGTGACAAAGCGATCCTTTACAACAATGCAAAAACAATGGGGATGCTTTACATTGATGAACGTGAAAAACCGCTCAGCCTTCAGATTTTCGGAGGGAAAAAGGAAACCCTTGTGGAAGCGGCGAAGTTTGTAGACCAAAACACAACTGCTGACATTATTGATATTAACATGGGATGTCCTGTACCAAAGATTACAAAATGTGATGCGGGCGCCAAATGGCTTCTTGATCCTGATAAGATTTATGAAATGGTTTCTGCAGTAGTGGAGGCCGTTGATAAACCAGTTACAGTGAAAATGAGAATGGGCTGGGACGAAGACCACATTTTCGCAGTGAGAAACGCACAGGCTGTAGAACGTGCGGGCGGAAAAGCAGTTGCGCTTCACGGCCGTACAAGAGTGCAGATGTACGAAGGAACGGCAAACTGGGATATCATCAAAGAAGTAAAACAATCAGTATCGATTCCGGTTATCGGAAACGGCGATGTAAAGACGCCGCAGGATGCTAAACGTATGCTTGAGGAAACTGGGGTAGACGGTGTCATGATCGGACGTGCCGCACTGGGCAATCCGTGGATGATTTACCGTACTGTTCAATACCTTGAAACAGGCGAATTAAAAGAAGAGCCGCAAGTACGCGAAAAAATGGCGGTATGCAAACTGCATCTTGACCGCCTAATTAACCTAAAAGGTGAAAACGTAGCGGTAAGAGAAATGAGAAAGCACGCTGCTTGGTATCTGAAAGGCGTAAAGGGCAATGCAAAGGTTCGTAATGAAATCAACCATTGCGAGACAAGAGAAGAGTTTGTACAGCTTTTAGATGCATTTACTGTTGAAGTTGAGGCAAAAGAGCTTCAAGACGCAAAAGTAGGATAATACTCACCTCTATTTGCTGCTCACTGCCAGTTTTGTGCTGGCAGTTTTTCTGCTTTATTCATGAAACAATATCTGTAATGGAGTGATAACAATGAGTCAAGAAGAGCATAACCATGAAGAATTGAACGACCAGCTGCAAGTCAGACGCGATAAAATGAATCAACTGAGAGATAACGGCATTGATCCGTTCGGCGCTCGTTTTGAAAGAACTCACCAGTCTCAGGAAGTTATTTCGGCATATCAAGATCTAACCAAAGAAGAGTTAGAAGAAAAAGCGATCGAAGTTACAATCGCAGGCCGCATGATGACAAAACGCGGCAAAGGAAAAGCCGGCTTTGCGCATCTTCAGGACTTAGAAGGCCAAATTCAAATCTACGTAAGAAAAGACAGTGTCGGCGACGACCAATACGAAATCTTTAAGTCTTCTGACCTCGGTGACCTGATCGGCGTAACCGGAAAAGTCTTCAAAACAAATGTAGGCGAATTGTCTGTTAAAGCAACTTCATTTGAATTGCTGACAAAAGCACTTCGCCCGCTTCCTGACAAATACCATGGTCTAAAAGACGTTGAGCAGCGCTACCGTCAGCGATATCTGGATCTTATCGTAAATCCAGACAGCAAACATACGTTCATCACACGAAGCAAGATCATTCAAGCGATGAGAAGATATCTTGATGATCATGGATACTTAGAAGTAGAAACACCAACAATGCACAGCATTCCAGGGGGAGCTTCTGCGCGCCCATTTATCACTCATCATAATGCGTTAGATATTCCGCTTTATATGCGTATTGCAATCGAATTGCACCTAAAGCGCCTAATCGTCGGCGGTTTAGAAAAAGTTTATGAAATCGGCCGTGTTTTCCGTAATGAGGGTGTCTCTACACGCCATAACCCTGAATTCACGATGATTGAGTTATATGAGGCATATGCGGACTATAAAGATATCATGAGCTTAACTGAAAACCTTGTTGCTCATATCGCCCAAGAAGTGCTTGGATCAACTACAATTCAATATGGTGAAGAACAAATCGACCTAAAACCGGAGTGGAAAAGAATCCATATGGTTGACGCAGTTAAAGAAGCGACTGGCGTTAATTTCTGGGAAGAGGTTACGGTTGAGCAAGCTCGTGAGTATGCAAAAGAACACGGCGTAGAAATTAAAGATTCTATGACAGTAGGTCATATCATCAACGAATTCTTCGAACAAAAAATTGAAGAAACGCTTATTCAGCCAACGTTTATTTACGGACATCCTGTAGAAATTTCTCCTCTAGCTAAGAAAAACCCTGAGGATCCGCGTTTTACAGACCGTTTTGAACTGTTTATCGTTGGCCGTGAACATGCAAACGCGTTTACAGAACTGAATGACCCTATTGATCAAAGAGAACGCTTTGAAGATCAATTAAAAGAGCGTGAAGCGGGTAATGATGAAGCTCATCTAATGGATGAAGACTTCGTTGAAGCTCTGGAATACGGTATGCCGCCAACAGGAGGTTTAGGCATCGGTATTGACCGTCTGGTTATGCTGCTGACAAATGCTCCTTCTATTCGCGACGTACTATTATTCCCGCAAATGAGACAACGCTAATAAAAAGAGCGGCATCCTTTCACTATGAGGGATGCCGCTCTTTTTAAATTCCTAAGTATTTCTTCAAAAAACTATTGCACTATTATTTACAAGGTGGTATATTATTATTCGTTGCCGCTAAACAAGGCGATAACGAAAAAAAGAAATTCAAAAAAGTTATTGACTTCACTGAGTCAGCGAGTTATAATAATAAAGTCGCTTAAACGAAGTCGACAAACAAAATGATCTTTGAAAACTAAACAAGACAAAACGTACCTGTTAATTCATTTTTATAAAATCGCACAGCGATGTGCGTAGTCAGTCAAACTACTTTATCGGAGAGTTTGATCCTGGCTCAGGACGAACGCTGGCGGCGTGCCTAATACATGCAAGTCGAGCGGACAGATGGGAGCTTGCTCCCTGATGTTAGCGGCGGACGGGTGAGTAACACGTGGGTAACCTGCCTGTAAGACTGGGATAACTCCGGGAAACCGGGGCTAATACCGGATGCTTATTTGAACCGCATGGTTCAAATATAAAAGGTGGCTTCGGCTACCACTTACAGATGGACCCGCGGCGCATTAGCTAGTTGGTGAGGTAACGGCTCACCAAGGCAACGATGCGTAGCCGACCTGAGAGGGTGATCGGCCACACTGGGACTGAGACACGGCCCAGACTCCTACGGGAGGCAGCAGTAGGGAATCTTCCGCAATGGACGAAAGTCTGACGGAGCAACGCCGCGTGAGTGATGAAGGTTTTCGGATCGTAAAGCTCTGTTGTTAGGGAAGAACAAGTACCGTTCGAATAGGGCGGTACCTTGACGGTACCTAACCAGAAAGCCACGGCTAACTACGTGCCAGCAGCCGCGGTAATACGTAGGTGGCAAGCGTTGTCCGGAATTATTGGGCGTAAAGGGCTCGCAGGCGGTTTCTTAAGTCTGATGTGAAAGCCCCCGGCTCAACCGGGGAGGGTCATTGGAAACTGGGGAACTTGAGTGCAGAAGAGGAGAGTGGAATTCCACGTGTAGCGGTGAAATGCGTAGAGATGTGGAGGAACACCAGTGGCGAAGGCGACTCTCTGGTCTGTAACTGACGCTGAGGAGCGAAAGCGTGGGGAGCGAACAGGATTAGATACCCTGGTAGTCCACGCCGTAAACGATGAGTGCTAAGTGTTAGGGGGTTTCCGCCCCTTAGTGCTGCAGCTAACGCATTAAGCACTCCGCCTGGGGAGTACGGTCGCAAGACTGAAACTCAAAGGAATTGACGGGGGCCCGCACAAGCGGTGGAGCATGTGGTTTAATTCGAAGCAACGCGAAGAACCTTACCAGGTCTTGACATCCTCTGACAATCCTAGAGATAGGACGTCCCCTTCGGGGGCAGAGTGACAGGTGGTGCATGGTTGTCGTC
>NZ_CP096889.1:97500-100000 GCF_004124315.2 Bacillus cabrialesii
GGCTACCACTTACAGATGGACCCGCGGCGCATTAGCTAGTTGGTGAGGTAACGGCTCACCAAGGCAACGATGCGTAGCCGACCTGAGAGGGTGATCGGCCACACTGGGACTGAGACACGGCCCAGACTCCTACGGGAGGCAGCAGTAGGGAATCTTCCGCAATGGACGAAAGTCTGACGGAGCAACGCCGCGTGAGTGATGAAGGTTTTCGGATCGTAAAGCTCTGTTGTTAGGGAAGAACAAGTACCGTTCGAATAGGGCGGTACCTTGACGGTACCTAACCAGAAAGCCACGGCTAACTACGTGCCAGCAGCCGCGGTAATACGTAGGTGGCAAGCGTTGTCCGGAATTATTGGGC
Source organism: Bacillus cabrialesii (assembly GCF_004124315.2). Classification (GTDB taxonomy): domain Bacteria; phylum Bacillota; class Bacilli; order Bacillales; family Bacillaceae; genus Bacillus; species Bacillus cabrialesii. The sequence continues at coordinate 97,859 of NZ_CP096889.1, forward strand.
GTAAAGGGCTCGCAGGCGGTTTCTTAAGTCTGATGTGAAAGCCCCCGGCTCAACCGGGGAGGGTCATTGGAAACTGGGGAACTTGAGTGCAGAAGAGGAGAGTGGAATTCCACGTGTAGCGGTGAAATGCGTAGAGATGTGGAGGAACACCAGTGGCGAAGGCGACTCTCTGGTCTGTAACTGACGCTGAGGAGCGAAAGCGTGGGGAGCGAACAGGATTAGATACCCTGGTAGTCCACGCCGTAAACGATGAGTGCTAAGTGTTAGGGGGTTTCCGCCCCTTAGTGCTGCAGCTAACGCATTAAGCACTCCGCCTGGGGAGTACGGTCGCAAGACTGAAACTCAAAGGAATTGACGGGGGCCCGCACAAGCGGTGGAGCATGTGGTTTAATTCGAAGCAACGCGAAGAACCTTACCAGGTCTTGACATCCTCTGACAATCCTAGAGATAGGACGTCCCCTTCGGGGGCAGAGTGACAGGTGGTGCATGGTTGTCGTCAGCTCGTGTCGTGAGATGTTGGGTTAAGTCCCGCAACGAGCGCAACCCTTGATCTTAGTTGCCAGCATTCAGTTGGGCACTCTAAGGTGACTGCCGGTGACAAACCGGAGGAAGGTGGGGATGACGTCAAATCATCATGCCCCTTATGACCTGGGCTACACACGTGCTACAATGGACAGAACAAAGGGCAGCGAAACCGCGAGGTTAAGCCAATCCCACAAATCTGTTCTCAGTTCGGATCGCAGTCTGCAACTCGACTGCGTGAAGCTGGAATCGCTAGTAATCGCGGATCAGCATGCCGCGGTGAATACGTTCCCGGGCCTTGTACACACCGCCCGTCACACCACGAGAGTTTGTAACACCCGAAGTCGGTGAGGTAACCTTTTAGGAGCCAGCCGCCGAAGGTGGGACAGATGATTGGGGTGAAGTCGTAACAAGGTAGCCGTATCGGAAGGTGCGGCTGGATCACCTCCTTTCTAAGGATATTTACGGAATATAAGACCTTGGGTCTTATAAACAGAACGTTCCCTGTCTTGTTTAGTTTTGAAGGATCATTCCTTCGAAACGTGTTCTTTGAAAACTAGATAACAGTAGACATCACATTCAATTAGTAACACAAGATATCACGTAGTGATTCTTTTTAACGGTTAAGTTAGAAAGGGCGCACGGTGGATGCCTTGGCACTAGGAGCCGATGAAGGACGGGACGAACACCGATATGCTTCGGGGAGCTGTAAGCAAGCTTTGATCCGGAGATTTCCGAATGGGGAAACCCACCACTCGTAATGGAGTGGTATCCATATCTGAATTCATAGGATATGAGAAGGCAGACCCGGGGAACTGAAACATCTAAGTACCCGGAGGAAGAGAAAGCAAATGCGATTCCCTGAGTAGCGGCGAGCGAAACGGGATTAGCCCAAACCAAGAGGCTTGCCTCTTGGGGTTGTAGGACACTCTGCACGGAGTTACAAAAGAACGAGGTAGATGAAGAGGTCTGGAAAGGCCCGCCATAGGAGGTAACAGCCCTGTAGTCAAAACTTCGTTCTCTCCTGAGTGGATCCTGAGTACGGCGGAACACGTGAAATTCCGTCGGAATCCGGGAGGACCATCTCCCAAGGCTAAATACTCCCTAGTGACCGATAGTGAACCAGTACCGTGAGGGAAAGGTGAAAAGCACCCCGGAAGGGGAGTGAAAGAGATCCTGAAACCGTGTGCCTACAAGTAGTCAGAGCCCGTTAACGGGTGATGGCGTGCCTTTTGTAGAATGAACCGGCGAGTTACGATCCCGTGCAAGGTTAAGCAGAAGATGCGGAGCCGCAGCGAAAGCGAGTCTGAATAGGGCGCATGAGTACGTGGTCGTAGACCCGAAACCAGGTGATCTACCCATGTCCAGGGTGAAGTTCAGGTAACACTGAATGGAGGCCCGAACCCACGCACGTTGAAAAGTGCGGGGATGAGGTGTGGGTAGGGGTGAAATGCCAATCGAACCTGGAGATAGCTGGTTCTCTCCGAAATAGCTTTAGGGCTAGCCTCAAGGTAAGAGTCTTGGAGGTAGAGCACTGATTGGACTAGGGGCCCCTACCGGGTTACCGAATTCAGTCAAACTCCGAATGCCAATGACTTATCCTTGGGAGTCAGACTGCGA